>JAIYAI010000368.1 GCA_027489135.1 Acetobacteraceae bacterium | reverse complement strand
GGGGCGGCGGGCTGGTCTGGGCCGTGGGTCCGGGCACCGAGGCGGCGCATCGGGCCGTAATGCAGGCCGCGCGGCAGGCGGGCGGCAGTTTCACCCTGCTCCGTGCGCCGGAACCGCTGCGTGCCGCTGTCGCCGTCCTGCCGGAGGAACCGCCGGCGCTGGCCGCCATCGGCCGGCGCGTGAAGGCGGTGATGGATCCGGCAGGGGTGCTGAACCCGGGCCGGATGGTTGCCGGGGGGTAGCTACAGCGTGATCCACTTCGGTGGACCACGCTTTCGCCCTTGCCGCTGCGGCTGGTTCAACGCTTCGGCGATTCCGCCTCATCGGATCAGACGCTATCGCGCCGGCGCGCCGAAGCCCTCCAGCGTCCAGACCAGCGGCGCGGGGTCGGCGCGGATCTGCCCCTCCCGCGGGCGGCTGAGGTCGACGATCAGCAGCATGCCGCCCAGCCACATGCCGATCAGCAGCGTGCTGAGCAGCGGGAAGCGGTGCCCACCGATGCCGAGCTGGTAGCCCAGCGCGCTGATCGCCAGCACCGAGCCCGCCAGCAGCATCCACAGGATCTCGGCGGGCACGCGGCTCTCGTAGGCGAAGCGCTGCGCCATCGCCATGTCGAACACTTCGTTCAGCGCCATGGCGAGGCTGGTCGTGACGGGGTTCGGCTGGCGCCGCGCCAGCCCCTCCATGTGCTGCCAGATCGCACCCTGCAGCGCGCTGGTCCGGGCGTTCACCGCCGCGACCGCGGGGCCTTCCGGGGCGATGCTGGTGTACTCGATGCGGGCGCGGGTCCAGTCCGCAAGCAGGCGGCGGATCTCCGGCCCCTCCGGCCCCTCCGTCAGCCCGGCGCGCAACCAGGCCGTGCCGATCGCATTCGCCTCGCTGAGCACCAGGGTGCGCCGCGCATCGAAGCGGCCCTGGGCGATGGAAATGGCGATACCCAGGGTGAAGGCCAGGAGCCCCAGCATGCCGGTGGTGACCGTGCCGATGTTCGACGCTTCCCCGCGCGCGGTGCCGCGCCGGGTATGCCAGCGGCCGAGCCGGAAGCCGAGTTCGCAGCAGCCCAGCAGCAGCGCCATCAGCACGAAGGCAAGGGCCGGGAGCGAGAGTGTTCCCAACGGGCCGAACAGGGTGGCGAAGAGCATGACGGGCGCTCAGCGCCCGGCCATCACCGCGGGCGGGTGCAGCGCCCCGATCAGGCCACGCGCCAGCGCCGCGGCGATGCAGTCATAGCCGCGATCGTTGTGATGCAGCCCGTCGGCCACGAGGAACTCCGTGGGCGCTGCGCCTCCCTCAGCCCAACGCCGCATCAGCGTGGCGCGGGAGAAGAGCGGCAGGTGGTGGTCGGCAGCCAGACTGGCCATGGTCTCCTCGAACACCACATGATTGGGGTTGGCGAGGATGCGGGGGGCGCGCTGGTTGTCCATCAGCACGATGTCGGCGCCAGCCTGCTGGATGCGGGCGAGGCCATGAGCCATCGCCGCGCGGAACACCGGCGGCGCCATGCCTTGCAACACGGCGTTCGCGCCGGCCTGCCAGATGACGATGTCAGGCCGCTCGGCCAGCACCTCGTCATCCAGGCGGGTCAGCATCTGCCCCACTTCCTCGCCGCCCCGTCCGCGGTTCAGCACGCGCAGCGCGATGCCGGGCATGGCGACGCGCAGCCGTGCCTCGAGCCGCGCGGGATAGGCGTGGTCCGGGCTGCTGGCGCCGGACCCCTCGGTGGACGAGGAGCCGAGCGCGACGATGGTGAGCACCCGTCCCTCTCGCAAGGCGCGGTCGGCGGCCGGCAGCGCCATGCCCGTGACGCCCTCGCCGTGCGGGCAACCGGGCACTGCGCCGGCTTGCGCCGGGCCGATCGCAAGGAGCACAAGCAGGAGGGCGCGCAGCCAGTGCGCGGGGGGACAACGCCAGGAATGCATCACGGCGGGAGTGTAACCCTGATATCGGGGCGAATGCCAAACCGCACGACGCGCGGCAGCCATTTTGAGGCGTCCGCATGCATCGACTGATCCGCGGCGGTTCCAGGGCCGCAGCCGGCGGGCGGGATCTGCGCGTCGATTTCTTCCGCGGCCTCGCCCTCTGGTTCATCTTCATCGACCATCTGCCGGGCAACGCCCTGGGTAGCCTGACCTTGCGCAACCTCGCGCTCTGCGACGCGACCGAGGCCTTCGTGCTGCTCGCGGGGTATGCCGCGGGGCTGGCCTATGGCGGCGCGATGGACCGGCAGGGCTGGGGGCTTTCCGCTGCGCAGCTCGTTCGCCGGGTTGGCACGCTCTACGTCGCCCACATTTTCCTCTTCGTGGTCTTCACCGCGCAGGTCGGGCTCTCGGCCGCCACGCTCGACCAGGCGGCCTATCTCGACGAGCTGCACCTCGACGCCGTCGGCGAGCAGCCCTACCGGGCGCTGCTGGAGGCGCTGCTGTTGCGCTTCCAGCCGGCCTTCCTCGATATCCTGCCGCTCTACATCGTGCTGCTGGCAATGCTGGTGCCGGCGTTGCCGCTGCTGCGCCGGCCGGCGCTGCTGCTCGGCCTCTCGACAGCGCTTTATCTCCTCGTTCGGTTCACCGGGCTCAACCTGCCCGGCTGGACCCAGGGCGGGTGGTTCTTCAACCCGCTGGCCTGGCAATTGCTGTTCTTCCTTGGCTGCGTGCTCGGCTACCGCCCGCCGGGGGCGCCGGCGCCCGCCGTGCCGCGCAACCCCTGGCTCATCGCGGCGGCCTCGCTGGCCCTGGCGCTGGGCTTCGCCGCGGTCTGGCTGACCTGGAGCGGCCCCGACCTGCTGGAGCAACTGCCCGAGCGTGTTGCCGCGGTGCTGCTGGGCGTGGACAAGACCGGACTGCATCCGCTGCGGCTGCTCTCGATCCTCGCGCTGGCCTATCTGCTCGGTCATGCCGTGCCGGCCGGTGCGCGCTGGCTCGACAGCGCGGCGGCCGCGCCCTTTGTCCTGCTCGGCCAGCACGGACTGCCGGTCTTCTGCTCGGGCATCGCCTTGTCCTTCCTGGGCCGGCTGGCGCTGGAGCAGTCCGATGCCTGGGTCATGCAGATGGCGGTGAACCTCGCAGGGCTTGCCGCGCTGGTCGCGGTGGGGGCGATCGCGGCGTGGTTCCGCCTGCGCAGCCGCGGCACGCCGGCGCCCGCGCCGCAGGACCGCCGTCCCGTCTTGCCCGCGCAACCGGCGCTGCCTAGGACCGATCCATGAGACCCCGAGCGGCTTTGCGCATCGCGGGGCTTGCCTGCGCCCTGCTGACCCTGCCTGTGGCACCGCCGGCCCGGGCCGCCGATCCGTCGCTGGCCTGCGGCGCGCCCGCCGACCTGTTGCAGGCCGCAATTCCCCTGCCGGCGACCGCGCGCGCGGTGCAGGAGGGGCGGCTGCGCGTGCTGGTGATCGGCTCGGCCAGCGTCTTCGGCCCGGGCACCTCCGGCCCGGAGGCCGCCTGGCCGCAGCGCATGCAGGTGCTGCTGGCGCGCCGCTTCCCGGGGCTTGAGGTGCAGGTCACGGTGCGCGGCGGGCGCGGGCTGATGGCGAACGAGACGGGCGGGCTGCTGGCCGGAGAACTCGTCGCGATGAAGCCGCACCTCGTGCTCTGGCAGGCCGGTACGGTGGAAGCGGTGCGCGGCGTCGAGCCCGAGCGCATGACGGAGGCGCTGAACGAGGGGGCCGCCAAGGTGCAGGCCATGGGGGCCGACCTCCTGCTGCTCGACCAGCAGTTCAGCCGCTTCATCCGCGCCAACAGCAATATCGACGTCTACCGGGAGGCGATCCGCCTGGTCGCCGCCGCGCATGGGGTGCCGGTGCTGCGTCGCTACGAGATCATGCGTTTCTGGGCGGAGACCGACCGGGTGGACCTCGAGCGCGCGCCGCGGGAGCTGCGGGTGGTGGTGGCGGACCGGCTGAATGCCTGCCTCGCGGGCGCGGTGACGGCGCTGCTACTGGACGGGATCGCGGAGGCGCGCGGCAAGGCCACGGCGCGGCCGTAGCCGGCCCTGCCGGCGCCGCCTATACCGGCTGCATCATGCAGACGACCTTCACCGCCGAGCAGCTCCGCGACCCGGACACGGCCGAATCGAACCGGGTGCTGCGCACCTGCGTCCATTGCGGCTTCTGTACCGCGACCTGCCCGACCTTCGTGCTGCTGGGCGACGAGCTGGATAGCCCGCGCGGCCGCATCTACCTGATCAAGGACATGCTGGAGAGCGGGCGGCCCGCCACCGAGGAGGTGGTGCGGCATGTCGACCGCTGCCTCTCCTGCCTGTCCTGCATGACGACCTGTCCGTCCGGCGTGCACTACATGCACCTGGTCGACCACGCGCGTCAGTACATCGAGGAGACCTACCGGCGCCCGCCGGCGGAGCGTGCGCTGCGCAGGCTTCTGTCGCTGGTGCTGCCCTATCCGGCGCGGATGCGCGCGGCGCTGGGCGCGG
>JAIYAI010000277.1 GCA_027489135.1 Acetobacteraceae bacterium | reverse complement strand
GAGATCGCGCTGGCCATCGGCATGCGCGTGCTGATCGCCGATCCCTACGCGGACCCCGCCGATCCGCGCATCGGGAAGACGTCGATGGCGGACCTGCTGCCGCGCTGCGACGTGGTGGTGTGCCTTGCGATCAACGACGCTTCGACGCGGCACCTCTTCGATGCGGCCGCCTTCGCGGCGATGCGGCGCGGCGCCTATTTCGTGAACCTCTCGCGCGGGCAACTGGTGGACGAGGCGGCGCTGGAGGCGGCGCTGGACGCGCGGCACCTCGGCGGCGCGGCGATGGATGTCGGCATGGCGCCGGACCAGCGGCCCTCGCCACGGCTCGCGCGGCGGCCGGACGTGGTGGCGACGCCGCATATCGCGGGCCTCGTGCCCCAGGCCATCGAGCACCAGGCGATGGACACGGTGCGCCAGGTGGAGGCGCTGGCGGCGGGGCGGCTGCCGGAGGGGGCAGTGAACGCCTCCGCCGCGACGCGGCTCAAGCGCCTGGGGATCAACGCCGGGTGAGCGGGGCAAGCTGAGGCGCGCCACGGGACCGTCCCTACGGAGCCCTGGGCAGGCCTGGCCGCCCTGCGCCCTCAGGCCCGGTCGCAGCGGTCGAGCACGAGCATGGCCAGCGCCGTCACCGCGGACCCCGCGGCGATCACCCCGATCGTCACCTGCCAGGCCAGGATCGAGCCGGCGCCGCCCATCCCCTCCAGCACCATCCCGCAGGCGATGATCGCAAGGCAGGCCGCGGTGTTGGCCGAGGCCGCGAGAAGCGCCAGCGCCGCGCCCCTTTCCGCCGGCGTCACCCTCGCGAGCAGCGACGGTGGCAGCGAGCCGGCGTCGGAGAAGATCATGCACACATAGGCCACGCTGAGCACGAAGATCAGCAGGAAGGGCCCCTCCAGCGCGCCGGCCAGCACCGCGCCTGCCAGCACCGAGCCACCCGCCGCGAAGGCGATCACCCGATGTCGGCGACCGGCCTCCGCGCGGCGTGCGACCCAGGCGCTGAGCGGCATGGCCAGCAGCCCGCTGAAGGCCGTGGCGATCGCCAGATTCCAGCCGAGCTGCGCCTCCGCGCCCGGTCGCGCCACGGCGAAGCCCAGCAGCGCGACCCACCAGATGCGGAAAGCCATGCCCTCCCAACTGTTGCCGGCGACGGCCAGCAGCACGAGCCACACCCCCCGCGCGCGCGCCACCGCGCGCAACCGGCCGAGCAATCCCCCCGGCGAGGCCGCGAGCCGCGGCGCGGGCATCGTCGCCAGCACCAGCAGCATGGCGACCAGGGCGGCCGCGGCTGCGCCCAGGAAGGCAGCCGGCCAGCCGAAGCCCCACTGCAGGGTACCCGACACGGCGAAGGAGGCCGAAAGGCCGAGGGTCAGGGTGGAGACATAGAGGCTCGCCGCGCGCGATTGCCGCGCCGGCGGCTGCGTCTCGATCAGCAGCCGAAGCCCCGGCATGTAGATGCCCGCCATCCCGAGGCCGCTCAGCGCGCGGGCGACGACGAGCGCCGCGTAGTCCTGCGCCAGCAGGGGAAACAGCAGGCCACCCGCGATGCCCAGGCCACAGCCCAGCGCATAGAGCTGGCGTGGCGGCCGGCTGTCGGTCAGGGCCGCGAAGATCGGCGAGCCGATCGCATAGGCCAGGAAGAAGGCGCCGCCGGCCACGCCCGCGGCGGTCTCGGAAAACCCGGTGCCGGCCAGCAGATCCGGCAGCACCGCCGCGTAATTCGCGAACCCGATGATGTTGAGCACCAGGGCCGCGTTCATCAGCAGGATCGGGTCGGGCCGGCCCATCCGGATCAGGCCGGCACCAGGACCACACCCATCGAGACCCGCCCGAAGGCACCCTCCAGGTCCAGCAGGTCGCCATAGCCGATGCCGACGCCGTTGCGCCGCCAGCGGGTGAAGGGCCGCACGCCGACCCAGTCCCCGCGCGGTGCGCGATCGAGTTGCACCGAGAGGTCGGTGTTCGGGTAGGCGGCGACCGGCGGCGGGCCCGGCTGCCCCGGTCGGGCCAGGCCATGCGCGAAATCCGCCGGCCCCAGCGCCGCCACCAGGGGTGACGCCGCCGCACCGGCCAGGAAGGGCGCAAGCCAGCGGAACCAGACGCTGCCATCGGGTGCGAGCCGTGCATCCATGGCGTCCATGACCCAGCGTCCGCCATGGGCCGCCTGGCTCGTCCGCCGCGGCAGGCGCGACAGGTCGGGCGGTTCCGGGGGCGGTTCCGTCAGGAAGTCCGCGGTCAGCCCCGGCACCGCGACCTCGGTGGCCAGTACCAGGCTGGCGCGTGCCGTCACCCGCCCCTCGGCCTCCAGCGATGCGTCCATGACCGCCACGCGGCGCCCGGCCTGGACCGTCTCCACCCGCAGGCCGAGCGGCACGCCGACCGGCGTCGGCCGCAGGAAATCGGCGCGGAAGGAGAGCGGCACGTGGCCCGGCAGGGCGGCCTGCATGGCGGTGGCCAGCAGGCCGGCCACGCTGCCGCCATGCACGCCGTTGAAGGGGCCGCGCGCCCATTCCGTGGCGCGCCACATCCCCGGCTCCAGAGGGTCGAAGATCGACGCGGCGGTCTCGGGCATCGTGGCGGCCTCTCCTGGCGCGCGGAGGAGACGCGCTGGCGAGGTGCACGACAAACGAATAGTCTGGCGCTCGGATGAGCCAGAATCATGTGACGCGCGGCGCCCTGCCCCTTGCCGCGCTGCGGGCGCTCGAAGCCGCCACGCGCCTGGGCAGCTTCCGGGACGGCGCGGCCGAGATCGGGCTGACGCCCTCGGCGGTCAGCCATCACGTCCGGCAGTTGGAGGCGTCGCTCGGCACCGCGCTGTTCCACCGCCTGCATCGGCGGGTGGAACCGACCGAAGCCGGCCGCGTCCTGGCAGCCGCGGTGGGCGAGGCGCTGACCGCCATGGCCGGCGCCTATGCCGCGGCCCGCGCGCCACGCGACCGGCTGGTCGTCTCGGCCGCGCCGGTCTTCGCCGCCCGCTGGCTGCTGCCCGCCGTCGCCGCGCTCCGCCGGGAGGGGATCGAGGTCCAGATGGATGGCAGCCACGCCCTGGCCGACATCGCCGGCGGCGCCTGCGATGTCGCCATCCGGCTGGGGCCGCGGCCGCCGGCGGGGATGGCCGCGGAGCGCCTCGCCACCTCGCCCGTGGTCCTGCTGGTTGCGCCGGCCCGGATGGCGGGCCGCGGCACCCTCACACCCGAGGAGATCGCGGCGGGGCCCTTGCTGGGCCTGCGCATGCGGCCCGGCTTCTGGGGGGATGTGCTGCGCGCCCTGGGTGCCCCGCAGGGCCATGGATCGGAGGCGGTGTTCGACAGCGTCGAGGCGGCGCTCCGGGCGGCCGAGGCGGGGCATGGGCTTGCCTTCGCCCCGGAAATCCTGGTGGCGGACCGCATCGCCGCGGGATCGCTCGTGCTTGCCCATCCGCGGCGCTTCGGCACGAAGACGGCCTGGTCCTATTGGTTCGTCACCCGCCCCGAAGCCGCGGACAGGCCAGGGGTGCGGCGACTGCGGGAATGGCTGCGGGCGGCCCTGTCGCAGATGGCGTAGGCTGCGCCACGGCGCCGGGGTACCGACCGTCTTGCGCCGGCCCGGGGGTTTGTCGGAACCCATTCACCGGTCACACTCCCCGCCAACGGAGGAGACCGTCCATGACCCGCCCCTGCCCCGGCCCGCTGGCCCTGACCTCCCGCCCCGGCTGGACCCCGCCGCCGGGTGGCGTCGACTGCCACATGCACATCTTCGGGCCCTACGACCGCTACCCGCTCTCCCACGGCCGCGGCTACACGCCGCCCGAGGCCTCGATCGCGCAATACCAGGAGATGCTCGCCACCATCGGCCTCTCCCGCACCGTCATCGTCCAGCCCAGCATCTACGGCACGGACAATGCCGTCACGCTGGACGCGGTCGAGGCGATGGGCCTCGACAAGGCCCGCGCCGTCGTCGTGGTGGACAACGACGTCGATGCGGCGACGCTCAAGGAGATGGACCGCCGCGGCACCCGCGGCGTCCGCTTCAACGCCGTCTCCGGCAACGGCACGCCGCTCGAGCAGCTCGAGGCCCTGGTCGCCAAGATCGCGCCGCTGGGCTGGCACCTGCAGCTCTACGCCCATGCCGCGGAGATCCTGGCACTGGAGAGCACCCTCGCCCGCCTGCCGGTCCCCGTCGTGATCGATCACATGGGCGGCATCCAGACGAAGGAGGGCGGCGCCGACAGCCCCGCCTTCGCCGCGCTGATCCGGCTGCTGGAGGGGGGCGCCTGGGCGAAGCTCTGCGGCTACCGCTCCTCCACCGGCCACCCTTACGCCGATGTCGCGCCCATGGCCCGTGCCATGATCGCCGCCGCGCCCGACCGCTGCGTCTGGGGCACGGACTGGCCACACCCCTCGCTCTTCCCGCCCGCCGACATGCCCGACGACGGGCACCTGATGGACATGCTGGCGGACTGGGCGCCGGGGGACACGCAGCGGCGGGCGATCCTGGTGGACAACCCCACGCGGCTTTACGGATTTTGATGCAGAGTCGAAAATTTAGAACATGATCGCTTGCAGCCCCCGTCATGTGTATCTATTAGGAGATTGTTCACTAATTTCCGGATAGATCCGAATGAGCTTTCGGCTGCTGGGCGACCGCAGGGTCGGCGGGACGACCGGCGACATCACCGGCCTCGCCAACGGCACCCTCGCGGAAATCCGCCCGGCCCAGAACGACATCCTGATCACCACCCCCGACGGGGAGGTGATCAGCACGGCCCCGCTGACCAGCAAGCCGCCCGCCTCCGGCCCGATCAGCCTCACCGGCCTGGCCGGCGGCGCGATCGCCCTCGCCGCCGCCGGCGGCACCACGGCGGAGGCGCCGAACGCCTATACCTCCATGGCCAACCGCAGTGGCGCCCAGACCTGGGCTTTCGGCGAGGTCGCGGTCGGCCCTGGCATCCAGACGCCGCTCGCCCCGGTGGCCCTTGCGCATGGCGGCTTCTACCTGCCGCTGGTGCTGCAGGCCGCGCCGAACCCGACCTGGATCATCGCCACCCTCACCGATGGAACCGGCGGGACCATCGGCACCCTGACCGCGCCGGAGGGGCGCAATGTCGGCGGTATGTTCTTCGGCCCCGAAGGTTATGCCTGGACCGGCGCCATGGACTACGAAGCCTTCAGCGCGCAGTTCTTCTCCGGCAGCTACGCCTATGGCTCGGGCGCGCAGCGCGTGGTGGTCGACAACGGCGCCTGGGTCTCGGCCACCGCCGGGGAGCAGGTCACCGGCATAGCCGCGGCCCTGCCCGACGGCAGCGTCATGCAGCCCTATATCGACACGGTGTTCAGCTGGCGGCCGATCAACGACGTCAACACGCTGGTCACCAACACCGCCGTGTCGATGCGCGTCGTCAACCCCGGGCTGATCGGCGAGGAGATCGCCGTGAACGTCGAGCCGATCACGGCGACCCCTGGCGAGAAGCGCTCGAGCCTGGTCGTCGCGGAGGCCGGGGTGCAGGCCGTGGCCCTCGATACCGGCGCCGTCGCCATCCTCTGGCTGGAGAAGACCTTCGGCGCCGATCCCATCGTCACCACCGACGATTCCTGGCAGTTCAAGGCACGGCTCTACGACGCGGCGGGCACGGCGCTAGGAGCGGAACAGACGGTCGCGTCGCGGCCGCTCGCCGGCATCGACGGGCAGGCCGCCTGGTCCTTCATCGGCAAGGCGCTCACGGGCGGCAAGCTCGGCCTCGCCTACAACGTCTCCGACGGCGCCGCGACGGACATCGCCTTCGCCGTGCTCGACACCGTCCGGGGCAACGCGACGACGGGCCTGCTGGTGGAGGGCGCGGGCGCGCAGTCCATCGGGCCTGCTGGCGGCGATCTGGTGGTGCACGCGGACGGCAGCCTGACGCTGCGCTACCTCGACGGCGCGCTCGGCCTGGTAACCGGGCGCTATGTCGATATCGACCCGCTGACCGCCACCGTGGGCACCGGCACCGCCGCTGCCGATACCGTCGCGCTGCGCGGCAAGGACGACTGGTACGACGCCGAGGCCGGGGCCGATACGGCCGATGGCGGTCGGGGCAACGACCATCTCGACGGCGGCGCCGGCAACGACAGCCTTGCCGGCGGCAAGGGCGGGGACGGGCTGACCGGCGGCAGCGGGCTGGATACGCTCGATGGCGGCGGCGGGGCGGATACGCTGCTGGGTGGGCTCGGCGGGGACAGCCTCACCGGCGGCGGCGGCGCGGACATCTTCCGCTGGCTCTCCGCTGCCGAGGGCGGCGACCGCATCGCGCTGGTCGAGGCGGTGGACCGGCTGCAGGTCTCGGCCGCCGGCTTCGGCGGCGGGCTTTTCGCCGGGATGACACTGGACGCCACCCGCTTCGTGGCGAACGCCTCCGGCCTCGCCACCGCCCCCGCCGGCACGGGCCAGTTCGTGCATGAGAACGACATCGGCACGCTCTGGTGGGACGTCGATGGCATGGGCGGCGCGGCGGCGGTCCGCATCGCCGACCTCGGCGCCGGCAGCGTGCTCTCGGCGGCGATGATCGTCGTGATCGGCTGAGCCCCTTGCGCGGCGCGGGCGGCGCGCGCTAGCCTCCGTCCATGGTCAGGACCCGACCCGTCGCGCGATTTTGGTACCGCTGGTACACACTGGCGGCCTAGGACTCGCGCATCCCGCAGAGAACTCCCGAAGCCGCCACCCGCTGGCGGCTTTCGTGTTTTCGGGACCTGACCCTTCACGAGATCACCGGCAGCGAGCGGCGGCCCCAGCCAGAGGAAGCCCCGTGTCATGCATCGCTCCGAGTTCGACTTCGACGTCATCGGCGGCCCCGCCGGCCGCCCCCCGGCCCGCCCGGCGCCCAGCACCCCGGCGCAACCCGCCCAGGGCAACGCCAAGCCGGACGGCGCGCCGGGGAAGTAGCCCCGCGCGCCAGGCATGCGCCCGGGGCGGAAACCGCACGCGGGCGGGCCGCCGCAACCTGCCCGCTCACGCCGCGCTTGACCGGCAGGCGCTGCCCCACGAAAGTCGCAATTCATGATCCTGCTGATCGACAACTACGACAGCTTCACCTTCAATCTCTACCACTTCCTGGGCGATCTGGGCGTGGAGATCGAGGTGCGGCGCAACGACGCGCTGACCAGCCAGGAGGCGCTGGCCATGCGGCCGGAGGCGATTGTCCTCTCTCCCGGCCCCTGCACCCCGAACGAGGCCGGGATCTGCCTGCCGCTGATCGGCGCCGCCGCGGCCGCCGGCGTGCCGCTGCTCGGCGTCTGCCTCGGCCACCAGGCCATCGGGCAGGCCTTCGGCGGCGCCGTGGTGCGCGCCCCCTCGCCGGTGCACGGCAAGGTCTGGGACGTGTATCACCGCAACACCGATATCTTCGCCGGCCTGCCCAGCCCCTTCCAGGCGACCCGCTACCATTCCCTGGTGGTCCGGCGCGATGATCTTCCGCCCGACCTCGAGGCCACGGCCTGGACCGCGGACGAGAACCTGATCATGGGCCTCGCCCACCGAACCCTGCCGATCTGGGGCGTGCAGTTCCACCCCGAGAGCATCGCCAGCCAGCACGGCCACGACCTGCTGCGCAACTTCCTGACCCTGGCGAAGGCCCGCCTGCCGGAGCCGGCGTGAACTCCCTCAAGCCCATCCTGGCCCGCCTGGCCGCCGGGGAGACCCTGGCGGAAAGCGAGGCCGAGGCCGCCTTCTCCATCATCATGGCCGGCGAGGCGACGCCGGCGCAGATCGCCGGCCTGCTGATGGCGATGCGCGTGCGCGGCGAGACGGTGGCCGAACTCACCGGCGCGGTGCGGGCCATGCGCGCGCGCATGCTGGCGATCGAGGCGCCGCCCGGCGCCATGGACATCGTCGGCACCGGTGGCGACGGCTCGGGCAGCCTCAACATCTCGACCGCGACGGCGCTGGTCGTGGCGGGCTGCGGCATCCCGGTGGCCAAGCACGGCAACCGCGCGCTGTCCTCCCGATCCGGTGCCGCGGATGCGCTGGCCGCGCTCGGCATCGACCTCGAGGTGCCGCTGGAGCGGCTGGAGGGCGCGCTGGCCGAGGCCGGCATGGTCTTCCTCTGGGCCCCCCGCCACCACGCCTCGATGCGCCATGCCGCGGGGCCGCGCGTCGAACTCGGCACGCGGACGCTGTTCAACCTGCTCGGGCCGCTCGCCAATCCGGCACGGGTGAAGCGGCAGCTCACCGGCGCCTTCAGCACGGACTGGCTGCGCCCGATGGCCGAGGCGCTGGGCCGCCTCGGCACCGAGCGCGCCTGGGTGGTGCATGGCCAGGGCCTTGACGAGATCGCCCTCTCCGGCCCGACCGAGGTCGTGGAACTCGACGGCGGCGCCATCCGCGCCTTCACCATCGCGCCCGAGGATGCGGGGCTCGACCGCGCTCCGCCCGAGGCGGTGAAGGGCGGCGACCCGGCCGAGAACGCCGCGGCCCTGACCGCGCTGCTCGGCGGCGCGCGCGGCGCCTACCGCGACATCGTGCTGCTGAACGCCGCCGCCGCTCTGGTCATCGCCGGCCGCGCGAGGGATCTGCGTGCCGGTGCGGCCATCGCGGCGGAGGCGATCGATGGCGGCGCGGCCTCGGCCGTGCTCG
>JAIYAI010000286.1 GCA_027489135.1 Acetobacteraceae bacterium | reverse complement strand
CCGGCACCAGCACCAGGTCGTCGGGCCCGAAGCCGGCCCAGAAATCGCGCCGGAAGCCGGCCAGCGCCCGCAGCCCGGCCTGGTACTCGGCATCGGGGATGGCGAGGCCGGCGGCGATGTCCTCCGCGATGCGCGGCGCGATGCGATCCTTCGGGAGGGACGCATGAGTGCGGCCGAGTTCCGCCACCATCCCGCGCCGATGCGTCGCGAGCATCGCCTCGAACCCCGCCGCCGCGGCGCTGCGCCGCACGGCCAGGCCCGCGCCCGCCAGCCTCTCCGCCAACGCCGCGACGCCCTGCGCGGTGCCAGGCTGGACGAGGCGCGCGATCAGCGGATCCTCCAGCACCACGATGCGCGGCGCCGCGGCCTTCGCCCCGACAAGCCCGAGGTGATCCGCCGCATAGCCCGCCGCGCAATAGGCCGCGTCCTGCGCGCTCTGCCCGAAGGCGCCGACCGTGTCGAAGCTCGGCGCCAGCGGCACCACGCCGACGCCGCCGATCGCGAGGGTGGAGGGCTTGAAGGCGCAGGTGCCGGTATAGGCGGCGGGCCGGTTGACGCTGCCCGCGGTCTGCGTGCCCAGCGCCAGCGGCACCGTCCCCGCCGCGATCGCAGCCCCCGACCCGGCCGAGGACCCGCCCGGCGTGCGCGTGAGGTCCCAGGGATTCCGCGTCGGCGGCAGGGACTGGAAATAGGCGTATTCGGTGGTGTGCACCTTGCCGAGGATGACGGCGCCCGCCGCCCGCAGGTGGCTGACCACCGTCGCATCCGCGGTCGCCGGCGCGGCGTCGGCCCGCGAGGGGCTGTTGGCCCGGGTCGGCAGGCCTCGCACGTCGATCACGTCCTTCACGCCGACCGGGATGCCGTGCAGCGGCCCGCGCACCGTGCCCGCTTTCCGCTCCGCATCCAGCGCGCGGGCGGCGGCGAGCGCCTCCTCCGGCAGCACATGGATCCAAGCCTGCACCTGGCCGTCCACCGCGGCGATGCGGTCTAGGCAGCGCCGCACCAGCGCCTCGGCCGTCAGGCTGCCCGCCGCCATCGCGGCCGAGAGGTCGCGGACCCGGCCCGGGTCCTGGATCAGTTCGCTCATGCCCCTGCCCTTTCCGCCCGCAGCGCCGCCGTGGCGGCGACATCCACGGCGAGAGTCTCATCCTCGATCTCGCCGGTGAAGACCACGCCATAGACCATGCGCGCCTTCTCGCGACTCTCCCAGCCCTCCAGCACGTCATGCAGCACCCGCGCGGGATCGCGCTGCAGCGGATCGCCATAGCCGCCGCCGCTGCTGTCGCGCCCGCGCAGCACCTGGCCCTTCTGCCAGGTAACCTGCACCACATTGGGCAGGCGCTCGGCATGACCGTTCTCGCCCACCAGCCAGGTCTCGCCCGGCGTGCCCGCATGCCCGCCGACCACGCCGCGCGGCGGCGCGTGCTGGCCATCGCAGGAGATCACGGCGGTGACGGGGTTGCCGGTCGGCGTCAGCCCGATGGCCTGGGCCGGCGCGCCGCGCTGCCGCCCCGCGCCGGCGCTGTCCTGCACCAGTTCCAGGCTCTCGACGCGCACCGGGTGCTTGAGTTCATCGACCTCGACGCTGTCGCGGTACATCAGCCCCGCGATCACCGGGATGGCATAGTTCACCCAGCCATCCGCGACGGGGGAAGACGGGCCGCCATTGGTCGACAGCATCATGCGGTTGACGAAGGGCGCATCGCCGCGGCGATGGTCCTTCCCGCTGATCACCGCCATGCCGACGCCGAGGCCTGTACCGCCCTCGCTGAGCCCATGCCCGTCGCCGAGCTGGGCGAAGGCGGACTGGGTGATGTTCACCAGCCGCTCCGAGACATTGGTGGTGGCGACGGAGCAGGAATGCGGGAATTTCGGCGCCGCGACCACGCTCTCCTCGGCATAGGTGAAGCGGAGGCGGCGGAAGCTGCCGGCGTTGCGCGGCAGGTCCTTGTCGAGCGCGTTGAAGATCGCCCCCACCACGGCGCTGGTCGCGGCCCCGAGCGAGGTGTTGAGCCCGACATCGACGCAGGGCGGGTTGTCGGAGAGGTCGACATGGATCTCCGCGGCCTCGGGGTCGATCTCGACGATCACCTTGAGGTCGAGCCCGCCGGGCAGGATTCCCTCCAGCGGATCGGAGCGGCCGGTATTCACCAGCCGCGCCTTCGGCATGCGGCGGATGTTGTCGATCATCCGCCGCTCGGAGTAGTCGAACCAGTCGCGGATGAAGCGCTTGACCGTGGCGACGCCGTACTTGGCGCAGAACTCCTCCAGCCGCCGCTCGGCGACGCGCGCGGAACCGAGGCCCGCGAGGTAGTCGCCATACCACTGGTCCGGCACGCGGATGCGCGCGCGGCACATGCGCACGATGTCCTCGATGTTGCGGAAGTCGCGCTGGATGCGCACGCCCGGGAAGACCAGCGCGCCCTCATGATAGACGTCGCGCGCCAGGACGAAGTAGCTCGACGGGATCGAGTTGCCGATATCCGCCATGTGGCACTTGGCCACCGAGGTGAAGAGGTGCTCTCCCTCGAAGAAGACCGGCACCATGAAGGTGTGGTCGGCGGGATGCGTGTTGCCGCCATAGGGATCGTTGTCGAGATAGGCGTCGCCGCGGCGGATGTCGCCTTCGTGGTAACGGCGCATGTTCGCGGTCTGGATGTGACAGCCGAAGATATGCACCGGCAGCCCCTCGGCCGGCGCCAGCAACTGGTCGTCCCCCGTCACCAGGCAGCAGGAGAAATCGCGCGCCGAGGAGATCACGGCGGAGCGTGCGGCGCGCAGCAGGGTGTTCGTCATCTCCCGCACGATGCCATCGAGGCGGTTCGCCATGACGGAGAGCAGGACAGGATCGAGATCGTCCATGGCTCAGCCCCCGCAGCGCAGGATGTAGTTGCCGGCGGCGGAGAGGTCCGCCGAGAGGCCGGGCGTGACCACGATGGTCGTGGTCGGTTCCTCGATGATGGCAGGCCCCGCGATGCGCGCGCCGGGCCGCAGCGCGGCGCCGCGGAAGATCGGCGTCGGCGCCCGAACGCCCGTCTCGGCGAAGTAGCATGGGCGGTGCGTGTCGGGCGGCGGGTCGTAGGGCTCGGCGACCGTGTCGGGCGGCGGCGGCGGCGCGAAAAGGCCGATGGCGATGCGGCCCTTCCAGTTCACGAACTCAACGGGGCTGCCGGCGTCGCGCACGGCGTAGACGCGCTCATGCGCCTGGTGGAAGGCCTCGGCCAGCGCGGCCACGTCCGCCGCGCCGCCGATCCGCGGGGTGGGCAGCGGCGTGTCCAGCTCCCAGACCTGGGCGCGGTAGCGTGCCTCCACGACCAGCTCGACGCGCGCCGGGGCGCCCTCCGCGCCCTTCAGCCCGGCGCGGAACTCGGCAAGCTCCGCCTCGATCTCGGCGAGCGCGCGGTTCACGCCCTCCGTGTCGAAGCCTGATGTGTCGGTGAAGCGGCTGCGCGTTGCCTCGAAGACGATGTCGCTGTGCTGCATCCCGCAAGCCGAGAGGGCGGAGGCGAGGCGGGGCAGGATCACCGTGTCGCAGCCGAGTTCCCGCGCGATGGGCATGATGTTGAAGCCCGCCGCGCCGCCGCCGGCGACGATCACGCTCTCCCGCGGGTTCACCCCCTCGTTCACCGTGATCTCGCCGATCGCCTTGATCATCAACTCGTTGGCGATGGTCATGATGGCGGCGGCGGTCGCGTCCGGCGTGCGACCCAGCTTTTCGGCCAGCGCCGCGATCACCCGCGTCGCCGCTTCGGGATCGAGGCCGAGCCGCCCGCCGTTGAAGTACCCCGGGTCGATGTAGCCGAGATGCATCGCGGCATCGGTGACGGTGGGCTGGTCGCCGCCCCGCCCGTAGCAGGCGGGACCGGGGACGGAGCCCGCCGATTGCGGCCCGACGCGCAGCAGCCCGCCCGCATCGATCCAGGCGATGGACCCGCCGCCGGCGCCGATGGAGCGCATGTCGACGGTCGAGGTGCCGATGATGTCGCCGAGCCAGCGCGGCCCGAGCCAGCTGTCCCGCGTGTAGACGAGCGACCCGTCGCGCACGAGGCCGACATCGAAGGTGGTGCCCCCGGTATCGCAGACGATGGCGTTGCCGCCCATGCGCTCCACCGCGGCGAAGGCGCGGCCGGCGACGGGCGCCATCGCGGGCCCGGATTTCAGCGTGTGGATGGGCCGGGCGATCAGCGCCTCCACCGCCTGGCAACCGCCGACGGAGGTGCTGACCAGCAGGTCACCGCCGAAGCCGCCTTCCCGCAGGTCGCCGGCCATCTCCCGCAGATGCTGCTGCATCAGCGGCTTCAGCGAGGCGTCGATGGCCGTGGCGGAGGCGCGGCGATACTCGCGCAGGATCGGCACCAGCTGGTGCGAGAGGGTGTAGGGGATGCCGGGCAGCATCTCCTCGATCAGCGCCCCGAGCGCGAGTTCATGCGCGGGATTGGCGATGGACCACAGCAGGGAGACGGCGACCGCCTCGATCCCCCGCGCCTTCAGGGTCGCCAGCACGCCGCGCGCCTGGTCGAGGTCCAGCGGGCGCACCACCTCGCCCTCCGACCCGATCCGCTCGGCGATCTCGAAGCTGCGGCGGCGCGGGATATAGGGGTCGGGGTAGTCGAAGCTGTAATCGTGCGGCCCGGGCTTGCCGCCTTCCTTCAAGGTCAGCGTGTCCTTGAAGCCCTGGGTCGTCAGGAAGGCCGTCTTCGCGGTGCGCTTCGTCACGACGGCATTGGTGGCGCGCGTCGTGCCGTAGATCAGGATGCCGCTGCGCGACAGCAAGTCCCGCACCGTCAGGCCAAGCGTCTCCGCCACCACCGCCAGCGCGCCCTGCATGCCCGCGAAGATGCGCTCCGGCGTCGTCAGTGCCTTCCCGATGTGCAGGCGGCCCGCGGGGTCGAGCACGACCATGTCGGTGAAGGTTCCGCCGGTATCGACGGAAATGCGGAAATCCATGCGTCCCCCCGGGCGAGCGGCCGGAAGGTCAGCAATCTCCATGCCGTGGAATCAGCCGGCGGCGGACAGCGTCACCAGCGTGATCTCCGGCGGCACGCCGAGGCGCACCGGCAGGATCGACTGCCCGATGCCGCCCGAGACGACGAGGTGCCGCCCCGCCTCCTCGACATGCCCCCAGGCATAGCGGTCGCCGAAGCGCGAGGGGACATAGGGCCGCCACCCGGCCAGGCTGACCTGCCCGCCATGCGTGTGGCCGGCCAAGGTCAGCGCGACGCGCGACGGCACGCGGGGGAAGATGTCGGGCTCATGCGCCAGCAGCAGCACGGGATCCGCCGGCGGCACGGCGCGCAGCGCGGCCTCGAGGTCGTCGGCGCCAGCCCGCCCGACCAGCCCGCGATAGGCCCATTGGCTGCCGAGGCCCGCGACCCAGAGGCGCCGCCCCGCATGCGTCACCGCCCGCGCCGCGTTGTGCAGCACCGGCATCCCAGCCGCGGCGAAATCCGCCGCGGCCGCCGGCATCCCCTGCCCCGGCGCCGCGCTCGCCACCCCGTCCTCCCACCAGTCATGATTGCCGAGGATCGCGTGCACGCCGAGCGGCGCCGCCAGCCCGGCCAGGATCTCCGCGACCTGGCCCATCTCCACCCGGCGCGTGACGAAACGGTGGCTCGCCAGGTAGTCGCCCAGCACCACCACCATGTCGGGCCGCAAGTCGCCGACAAGGCGCACGATGCGGTCAAGGCGCTCGGGCGGCGTATGCGGCCAGCAGCAATGCGGGTCGGCGACGCAGGCGATGGTGATCGGCGGCAATCCGGCGGGCCAGGCGGGCGAGGCCACGGCATGGCGCACCACGGCGAGGCGGAGCCCCGGTTCCCACGCCAGGCTCCAACCCGCCAGACCCAGCCCGGCCGCGAAGAGGGCGCCGGCGCCGATCAGCAGGCCGCGGCGAGCGACCACTATTGCGGCTTGAAGGCGCTGCGCTTGGCGCGGTCCGCGGCGCGCCAGAGATACCAGGCGGCGATGCTGCGCCAGGGCGCCCAGGCCTCGCCAATGGCGGCGAGTTCCTTCGGCTTCGGCTGCGCCTCCAGCCCCGCCGCGACCTTCCAGCCCTCGCGCACACCGAAATCGTCGATCGGCAGGATGTCCGTCCGGCCCAGAGTGAACATCAGCAGCATCTCGACGGTCCAGCGCCCGACGCCCCGGATGGCGGTCAGGCGCTCGATCAGCGCGGCGTCATCGAGGGCGGCCGCGGCGACGCGGGTCGGCACGAGTCCGCCCTCCGCCTTCTCCGCGATGTCGCGGATGGCGGCGACCTTGGATTGCGAGAAGCCGCAGCCGCGCATCGCCTCGACCGGCGTCGCCAGCACCATCGCCGGCGGCGGAAAGACGGTGCCAGGGAACAGCGCGATGAAGCGGCCGAGGATGGCCTCCGCCGCGCGCCCATGCACCTGCTGGTGGGCGATGGCACGGACCAGCGCCTCGTAGGGTTCGCGCTGCACGGGGGTGAGGGTGCAGGGCCCCTCGGTGCGGATGACGCGCTTGAGCACGGGATCGCGGCGGAGATGCCTGGCGGCGGCGGACCAGTCCGGCGCTTCGGCCGCGACGGCGGGTGCCGCCTTGCCCCGCTTCCGCGGCCCCACGATCTCGACCATTGACGCTCCTCAGCGCAGCAGGGCAATCGTAGCCCAACCCAGCACCAGCACCATCGCCATGGACGGCAGCAGCAGGCGCCACACCTGGGCCTGGCGCGTGCCGTCGCCGAGCAGCGCGCAGGTCATGGCGGTGACACCGACGCTCATCCCCGCCCCCGCCGCGCCGGTGAAGTTGTGCACCCCGGGCGCCAGCAGGGGCGGCAGGCCGCTCGCCACGCCGATCTGCGCCTGGAGCGGCGTCAGCGCGGCATTGGCCCCGACGTTGCTGCCCGTGACCATGCCGGCGAGCAGCCCGAGCGGCGGCACTGCATAGGGCGCGAGCGGCCCGAGCGCCGCGACGGCCGCGGTGGCCAGCCCCGCCGCGACGCCGCCGCCAGCGAGGATCCGCCCCAGCACGACATAGAGCAGCATCGCCAGCGCCGGCCGCGCGGCCCGCCGCAACGCCGACGCCGCGCGCGCCGCGCCATCCGCCCGACGCAGCAGCAGCAGGCCGGCAACAAGCCAGAGCACGACCGCGACATGGGTGATCGGCATCCCGGGCAACTCGACAAATGGCCTGAGCCCTGGCGCCTCCCGCCAGAGGCGCGCGAGCAGGAGGCAGGCGGTCAGCAGCAGGTAGGGCGCGGCGGCGGCGAAGGCGGCGCGAAGGTCACGCGGCGGATCGGCACGCCTCAGCGCCCAGGCGAGCACCGGGCCGGTGGCAACGACGCCCACCACCTCGAAGGGGAGGACGCGGTTGCCGAGCAGCAGCAAGGCCGCGATCGTCGCCAGCATCGCCATCTGCGCCGCCTTCTCCCGCCCCGGGACGGGGATGCCGGCGCGCGCCGTCAGCGACCAGATCAGCGGCCCCAGCAGGATGATCCAGGCGGCGGAGGGCCACGCCGTGACCATGGCGATGCCCTGCGCGGGCTGGCCGACCAGCGCCGCCCCGAGCGCCGTCCCGGGCCCAAGCCCGCCCCACGGCACCAGCACCAGCGCCTGCAGCGCCAGCGCCACCGCGACCGCCCCGCCGATCCCCATCGCCCGGAGCGCCGTCAGCGCGAAGACGGCGCCGATGGCGAAGCCCGTCACGCTTTCCAGGAAGGCGCCGAGCGGCAGGGTGACGGCGAAGACGGCCGCGGCGGTGGCGGGGCGCGGCGCAGCGTCCTCCTGCCCCGCCGAGACCGCGGCGTGGAACAGCAGGCCGCCCGCCACCACCGCGACCGGCTGAAGCGCCAGCCAGGCGCCGCGCAGCACCTCGCGCACCAGCATCTCCGGCAACGCGCCCACGCCGCCGGCGAGCGACACGGCCGCCGCCGGCACCGCGGCCGCCAGCGCGACGAGGCAGGCGCCGACCGGTCCCGCCCGGCCGGTGCCGAGCAGGACCAGCAGCAGCACCAGCGGCAGGGCCTGGAGCGCGAGAATCATCGGCGCGATCCTCGCTGGCCGTCGCCGGCCCGACCACCCCGTGCGACGCATGGCCGCCCCCCGCGTTGTCCCTCGATGCGGCAGGAGAGCCGGCGTGCACGCGATCGATCCCTATATCGGCCTGCTGGCCGGCCTCGGCCTCTTGATCCTGCTGGTTGCCTGGCTGCCGATGGTGCTGAAGGAGTGGCCGCTCTCGCTGCCGATGGTCTGCGTCGGCCTGGGCTGGGCCGGCTTCGCGCTCGCAGGGGCGGAGACGCCTTTGCCGCAGCGGTTCCCGGCGACAACGGAACGGCTGACCGAGTTGGTGGTGATCGTGGCGCTGACCGGGGCGGGGCTGAAGCTCGACCGGCCGCTGACACGCGCCAGCGGCGCGCTGGCCTGGCGGCTACTCGGCATCGCCATGCCACTCTCGATCCTCGGCATCGCGCTCGTAGGGGGCTTTCTGGCGGGCCTGCCGGCCGCCGCGGCGCTGCTGCTGGGCGCGGCGCTGGCGCCGACCGATCCGGTGCTCGCGACCGACGTTCAGGCCGGGCCGCCGGGCTCGGGCGAGGAGGATGAGGTACGCTTCACCCTGACCGCGGAGGCGGGGCTGAACGACGGCCTGGCCTTCCCCTTCGTGCATCTCGCCATCGCCGCCGCCGGGGCCGCGGCGATGCCAGGACCCTGGCTGCTGGACTGGGCCCTGCACGACCTTGCCTGGAAGCTGGGCGTCGGGCTGGTGCTGGGCTGGGGGCTGGGCCGGGTGCTGGGCTGGGCCATGTTCCGCGTGCCGAACCGCGCCCGCCTCTCGCGCACCGGGGACGGCTTCGTGGCGGTCGGCGTCACCTTGCTGGTCTACGGCGCGACGGAAATGGCGGGCGGCTACGGCTTCCTCGCCGTCTTCCTGGCAGCCCTGGCGGTCCGGGCGGCGGAGCGCGCGCATGCCTACCACGAGCGCCTGCACGACTTCGCCGACCAGACCGAGCGACTGCTGATGATGGTGATCCTGGTGCTCTTCGGCGGCGCGCTGGCGGGCGGCCTGCTGGACGGGCTGGGCTGGCGGGAGGTGGCGTCGGCGCTGCTGATCCTCTTCCTGGTCAGGCCCGTCGCGGGATGGGTCTCGCTGCTCGGCTGCGGGCGTCCGTGGGGGGAGCGCGCGGCCGTCGCCTTCTTCGGCATCCGCGGGCTCGGCAGCTTCTACTACCTGGCCTATGCGCTGAACCATGCGGGCGGCTTCGAGGCAGAGGCAGCGCGGCTCTGGGGCGTGCTCGGGCTGACGGTGCTGGTCTCCATCATGCTGCACGGCACGACGGTCACGCCGGCGATGCGGCGGTTCGACCGCGGCCGCGCGGCGCAGCCGAGCCCGCCACCGGACAGGGATGCGTGACGCGGTGCGCCGCCGCGGCTGAGAGCATGATCCGCGCGCATTGAATCGCGGATCAGCCTCTATCCGGTTGTTTTGTCGCGTGATTCACGTCCTCGGTGATTCCACCTCGGACGATCGCGCTCTAGAAGCCGCGGCATGAGCACCCTCTACCTCGCCTATGGCAGCAACCTCTGGCACGCGCAGATGCAGGCACGCTGTCCCGGCGCGACCCTTGCCGCGACGCTGCTGCTTCCGGGCTGGCGACTGGTCCTGCAGCAATATGCGGGCGTCGAGCGCGAGGCCGGGGCGCTGTGCCCGGTCGCGCTCTGGCGCGTCACGCCGGCCCATCTGGAGGCACTCGATCGCTTCGAGGGCCACCCCATTGCCTACCGCCGTGACCGGCTGGCCCTGCCGGCGCCCGTCGATGGCGAGACCGAGGCCTGGATCTATCACGATGTGTCCGGGCGTCCCGGGCCGCCGCCGGACGAGTACCGGTTGCGGCTGGCCAAGGGCTACAGCGACTGCGGCTTCGATCCCGCCCCGCTGCATGCCGCCCTGGCGCCCTGGGGGGCGTGACGAATCAGAAGCTCTCGCCGCCCGAGGCCTGGATGGGGCGCTGGGCACCGCCGAAATTCGACGCCCCGGCCTGTGCGCGCGTGACCGTGCCCTGGCTGCGGCGCCAATCCGACGGGCCCATCATGTTCTGGCCGCCGCCCTGTCGCGGCGTGCCGTTGTTCATCTGGTCGACCAGCATCGTCATCGGCGAATCGGCGCTACCGCGCGAGACATCCGGCGCGCCGAATTCGGGCGCGCAGGCGACCATGGCGAACAGGCTGGCGCCGAGCGAAAGGCTGCGGATCATCTGGAGTCCCCGGAGTTGGACGCGGCCTATACCACCTGCAGCAGCCCGGCCAGCAGCTTGGCCCGCGGCACCAGGCTCTCGACGGTGATGTGCTCTTCCAGCGTATGCGCCCCCGCGCCGCCGACGCCGAGCCCGTCGAGCGTCGTGATGCCCATCGCGCCGGTGAAGTTGCCGTCCGAGCCACCGCCCGAGCTCTGCGAGGTGATGTCGAAGCCGATGCGGTTGGCGATGCCTCGCGCCGTGGCGTAGAGCGCCATCACCTTCTCGTCCGGCTCCCACACGGGGCGCGTGACGCCGCGCGTGACAATGAGCTGCACGTCGTTGCCGGTCGGGCGCAACGCCAGCATCTTCTCCACCGCCTCGTCGAGATCGGCCTGGCGCTTGGCCATGGAGAGGCTCTCCGCGTCGCAATAGGTTGCGACGCAGTTCACCCATTGCCCGCCATGGATGACGCCGACGGAGTAGGTGACGTCGTCACTGGTCATCGCCTCGATCGCCACGACCTGGCGGCACATCTCGCGGATCGCGCTGCGCCCGTCGGCGAGGCGCGCGCCGGCATGGCTCGGCTTGCCGACGGCGCGCAGGTTGAAGCGCGCGATGGCGTAGCGTCCGGTCACCACGCCGCCATCGGGCCGCGCGGGCTCCGGCACCAGGACGATCGCGTGCCGCGACGCCTCGGCCTCGATCAGGTCGCGGGTCGAGGGGGACCCCACCTCCTCGTCCGGCGTGAACAGCACCGTCACCGGGCGCTTCGTCGCGATGCCGGCGCGGAGAAGCTGGCGGATCGCCTCCAGCGCGATGAAGTTGCCGCCCTTCATGTCGAAGATGCCGGGGCCGTAGACCCGGTTGCCCTCGCGCTTCCAGGCCAGCGTGCCGATCGTGCCGACGGGATGCACCGTGTCGAGGTGGCCCATCACCAGCACGCCGGGCACGCGGCCCCGGTCGGAGTGCGGAAAGCTCGCCCGCACGCAGGGGCCGTAGCCCATGCGGCCGGGGATCACCTCCACCTGCGCACCGAGCAGCGCGAGGTCGCGCGCCGCGAGATCCATCATGCGCGCGACCGCAGCGGCGTCGAAGGTCGGGCTCTCGCATTCGACCCAGGCACGCAGGCCGGCGACGATGGTCTCGGCGTCGAAAGGCAGGTCGAGGGCGGGTTCGGTCATCGGGTCTCTCCGGCGGAACGGCGCACGCAGGGTGCTGCCGCATCCCGGGAGCGGCAAGGGGCGAAGATCCCCGAAGACGCGGGTCCTTACGGTTGCAGCTTTTCCTCGCCCTTTCCCCGACAGGGCTGCTAGGCTTTTCCGACATGATCCTGCCCCCCCTCCGCCTCACCCCCCAGGCGGGGCCCGCCACATGGCGCGGCGCCGACCTCACACCGGCCGACTGGATGCTGCCCGTGGGTGGCGATGAAGCCGCGGACCTCGCCGCCGCCATCGCGCAATCCGGCGCCGCCCCCTCCCTCCGTCTCTCGGCGCTGCTGTCCGAGGTGACACGGCGGCTGGACGCCGGTCGCGGCTTCGTGCTGCTGCGCGGCCTGCCGCTCGGCCGCTTCGACGCACCGGGCGCGGCCGAGGCGCTGCTCGGCGCGATCGGCGGCTGGCTCGGCAGGCCGCTGCCGCAGGATGCGGAGGGCAGGCAGGTGGCCACGCAGGCTGGCGAGGCGGTGACGCCGCTCGGCACACCGATGCGCTTCCATGCCGATCCCGCGGATGCGGTGGTGCTGTTCTGCCTGCGCCAGGTGGCGCCGGGCGGCAGCGTGACGCTGCTCTCCGCGCCGGCGATCCATAACGCCCTGCTGAAGTCCGACCGCGCCGCGCTGCTCACGCTGCACAAGGGGCTGCCGCACCGCGGGGCAGCGCCGGACCGGGTGTCCGGGGACAGGGTGGAGGAGGGCCCGGTCATGGCACCGGTCTTCTCGACCGTCGACGGCGCCTTCGTCAGCCACTGCGACCACGACGCGATCCACGAGTCGGCGATGACCGACGAGCATCGCGCCGCGTTGACCGCGATGGAGACGGCGGTCACGGCGCCCGGACTGGCGCTGACCATGTCGCTGAATCCGGGCGACCTGCTGTTCCGCAACCCGCGGCTGGTGTGGAAACGCGCCGGCACCGCGGCACCGGTGGAGGGCGAGCGGGCGCTGCTGCGGCTCTGGCTCGCGACCCCGGGGAGCCGGACCGCGTCGGCAAGCCACCGCAGCGGCATCGCCAGGCAGCCGATCCTGGCAGGCCCCTGAAACCGTGATCCGCGCGCGCTGACGCGCGGATCGTGGTCATGGCGTCTGATGTATCGCGTGCTTCACGCCTTTGGTGAGTCCGCCGTCGGCGATCGCGCTCCAGGGCAGCATCGCCGGCACGGGATTGCGCGCCCGCGGTAGCCATGCGGCAGGCCCATGCCGGCCAACCGATGTCGGCTCCGTCCTGCGGACGGCAGGGCCTAGTGGACCAGCGACATCTCCGGGATCGACTCGCTCGCCGTCCAGAAGCGCGCGATGCTGTCGGCATGCGCGGCGACCGCCGCGGCGTCCATGTCAGATACGGGCTCAGGCTCCAGGTCGAAGTGGTCATGCGTGTTGGCGCCGCGCACCAGCGTCGCCGACAGCCGCGTCTCGCCCACGTGCCGCACGCGGGCCGGGATGTAGCTGATGCCGAGGCCGATCCGGTCATCGGCACTGCGGTTCGGCGCCGACGAATGCATCACCATCGTGTGGTGCAGCGAGAACTCGCCGGGTCGCAACGGGATGGGCACGGCGCGCGACGAATCGGGTACCGCCTTCAGCGTCTGCCCCCGCGACAGCATCGCCTTCGGATCCGGCGCGTCGTAGTGCGGCAACTGCCCGTCCCGGTGCGTGCCGGGCAGGATGGTGACGCAGCCACTCTCCTCCGTGCTCGGGCTCAGCGCGACCCAGGCGGTGACGTGCTCGAAGGGGGCGAGGCCGAAATAGGTGCCGTCCTGGTGCCAGGGGACGTAGTTCTCGGTGCCCGCCGGCTTCCACCACAGCGTGGTGTGGAAGACCAGGATGTCGGGCCCGACCAGGTCCTCGACCGCGTCGAGGATCGCCGCGTTGCGCACCATCTCCGCCGCCCAGCGGAACAGCAGGTAGGGCTTCACGCGCGAGGAGGCCTGGCGCCGCCCCGCAACCGCGGGGTTCGCCGCATCGAAGGCGCGCACGCTCTGTTCGAGATCGGCGCGCCAGCGCCCGGCCTGCGCCGCATCGACGGCGCGCAGCGGGGTGACGAAGCCGTCGCGCTCGTAGGCCTCGACCTGCGCGGCGGTCAGGATCCTGCCCATGCGGTGGCTCTCCGGGTTGTGCTGCGATGCAGCATCCTCCGCCGAAGCCGGCCGCGCGCCAAGCCCCTATGTGGCCTGCAGCGGCGTGACCCAGAGGGCGCGGGCGACCCCGCACAGGCCGCCATCCTCGCCGAAGATCGCGGTGCCGGCCGTCAGCTTCCGGCCATCGCGTGCGATCTGCCAGCCCATGACGATGCAGGCCTCGCCCACCCGCACCCTGCCGTCCAGCCGCCCCGCCATCCGCCCCAGCAGCATCCGCCCCGGCCCCGTGCCGACGGTGAAGGCGAAGGATCCGGCGCAGTCGAGCGCGCTCCAGAGATAGACGGGGCGCACATGGCCGCTCTCGTCGGCATAGGTCGCATGGGGTCGCCAGACCGCGGCGGCGATGCCGGGCCGGCCCGGTACCGCGCCGGTGAAGACACGCAGCCCCACGCCCTCGGGCTGGGCGGAGCCGCAGACGAAGCAGAGGCCGGTCGAATGGCTGAAGGGGCTGGCGAGGAACCAGTCCGTCGCCGCCTGCGCCTCGGCCCGCGTAGGCGCCGGCGGGACCTCGAGGTCGAACGGCACCTCTCGCGCCTCCGCGATCACCGTCCCTTCCGTGTCCAGTGCGGCGACGTGATCGGGATGGCGATGCACCGTCAGCGGCACGCCGAGCGGCCAGCCGCGGCGCAGCGTCGTCTCCACGGGCTGGTTGCCGAGCAGCCCCGCCATGACGCCGGCGACATAGCCACCATTGCCGATGCCGTCCGGGCCGCGGAACCGGGCCTCGATCAGCGCAGTCTCGGTCATCAAGCCCCCTCGGACGGATCGTAGAGCACACCGGCGGCGCGGAAGCCGCCATCGACGTTCAGCGTATGGCCGGTGACGAAGCCCGCATCCTCGGAGCAGAGGAAGGCGATCGCCGCCGCGATGTCCCCCGGCGTGCCGTAGCGCTTCAGCGCCATGCGGCCGAGGAAGGCGGCCTCCTGCTTCGGCCCATGCGCGGTGCGGGCGACGCGCACGGGGCCCGGGGCGACGCAATTCGCCAGGATCCCGTGCGGCGCGAGTTCCACGGCCAGCACGCGGGTCAACTGCTCGATGCCGGCCTTGCTCGCGCCATAGGCGGCGCGGCCCGTGCCGCCGGCCTGGCCGCTGACCGAGCCGATGGTGACGATATGCCCCGGACTGCGCCCCGCCGCGATCATCGCGCGCGCGGCGACGCGGGCGGAGACGAAGCTGCCGATAAGGTTGGTGCGGATCACCCGCTCGAAGGCCGCAACAGGCATCTCCAGCGCCGGCGCCCGATCCGTGATGCCGGCATTGCAGATGGCGATGTCGGGCACCGTGCCGAAGGCACGCTCCGCGACCGCGATCGCCGCCTCCATCTCACCCTCATCGGCGACATCCGCCGTGCAGGCCTCGGCGCGGCCGCCCTTCGCGACGATCTCGGCGGCGACGCGGGCGGAGCGCTCGGGCTGCAGGTCCAGCACCAGGACACAGGCGCCCTCGGAGGCGAAGCGATGCGCCGTCGCCTCCCCGAGACCCGCACCGGCGCCCGTGACCAGCGCAATGCGGCCGGCGAAGCGCTGCATCAGCCTTCCTCGATCGCGATCACCCGCGCCGGCGCGCCGTCGCTGTCGGGCAGCTTGATCGGCAACGCCACCACCATGCTGCGCGCCTGGGTCAGCGCGCCGGTGTTGCGGAGATACTCGAACATGATGATCCCGCGGTTCTTCAGCAGGTGGTAGTGCGTCGGCTGCCCCTCGATCGGCACCTTCGCCTTTCCCGTGACGAAGTAGCGGATGCACTCGTCCTGCGGGAAGTCGAAGCCGATCGCCTTGATGCCGGTGGTGCCGAGCCACTGCGCCGCCTCATCCGTCACCCAGGGCGCGCGGGTCCAGAACTCGACGCTCTCGATATCGGCGCGCTCGTCCCAGCGGGTCTTCAGGATGGCGATGTCGCCGGGGCGGAGATGCGCGCCAGCTTCCTGCATCTGCGCCGCCGTGATGCCCTGGTTCTCTGGCAGGGCGGAAAGGTCGAGGATCGCGGCGTCGCCCACCGTCATGTCGAGCGTGATGCTGTCCGTGGTGAAGCCCTGCGGGTCGACATGGCGCGGGCTGTCCATGTGGGTGAAGGCATGCACGTTCCAGCCGGCCCAGGTGCCCTGGCCGGCATTGCCTTCCTCGTGCCGCTTCCAGAGCTTGCGCTCGACGGGCCAGCGGAAATGGCCGGTGGTGACGGGGGTCGAGAGATCGATCAGGCGTCGTACCATCCGCGCTAGTCCTTCCAGGGGCTTTCCTGCCAGAGGCGACGCAGCGCCGCCTCCTCCTCGCGCACCAGCCGTGCCAGCGCGGCGCCGTCCATGCGCCGCAGCGGCTGGCCCAGCCGCGCCGCATCCGCCCGCCAGGCAGGATCGTCCATGGTGGCGAGCAACGCCGCTTCCAGCCGTGCACGGATCGGCGCCGGTGTCGCGGCCGGCAGGGCGAGACCACGCACCACGCCGCCGGTGACATCGAAGCCCTGCTCGCGGAAGGTCGGCAGGTCGGGCGCCAGCTCGCTGCGCGCGGCGCCGGCCTGGGCAATGGCGCGCACCTGGCCCTGGCGCATCGGCTCCAGGCTCTCGCCGATATTCATCGCGGCGACGGTGATATGGCGGCCCAGCAGCGCGGTGACGGTCGGCGCCTGGCCCTGGAAGGGCACATGGGTCAGCCGCGTCCCGGTCAGCCGGGCGAAGGCGATCATCAGCAGGTGGTCGTCCGAACCGATGCCGGCGGTTCCGACGGAGACCTGGTCCGGCTTCTCCCGCGCCAGGGCGGCGAGGTCGCGTAGATCGCGCACCGGGCTGTCGGGGGCGACGAAGAAACCGCCCGGATCCTCGACAATGCTGCCGAGGAACGCGAAGTCCTCCAGCCGGTAGCGCGGCGCGCGCTCGATGGTGATGGTCTGCAAGCTGGGGACGACGATGACGCCGATCGTGGTGCCGTCCGGCGCGGCCGTGGCGGTCGCCGTGTAGCCGACCTCCGCCCCCGCGCCGGGGCGGTTCACCACGATGAAACGCGCGCCGCCGCCGAGATGGCGCTCCAGGTAGGGCACCATCGCCCGCGCCATCACGTCGCTGCCGCCGCCCGGCGGGAAGGGCAGGATGATGGAGATCGGCCGATCCGCCGGCCAGGCCGGGGCCTGGGCGCGCGCGGAGGTCGCCAGCATAGCCAGGCCGGCGAACAGCGGCCTTCGCCGGATCGCGCCGGGCATGGTGCTCCCTCCCTCGGACATTCCGGCAGTCTCCCCCGCGCTGGCCGGACCGGTCAACGCATGGGTATCATCGCGGCAAGGAATACCGGGAGGAGAGTCATGCTGCGACGACGCGCGATCCTCGGCAGCCTGGGCAGCGCCTTGGCGGTCCCCGCCCTGGCGCAGGGCTGGCAGCCGACGCGGCCGATCCAATGCGTCGTCGGCTTCGCCCCGGGCGGCGGCACGGACCTCATCGCCCGCGCCATCATCGAGGCGACGCAGCCGCTGATGCCACAGCCCCTGGTCGTGGTGAACCGCCCCGGCGCCGGCGGCACCATCGCCGCGCAGCAGGTCGCGCTCGCCCCGCCCGATGGCCATACGCTGATCATGGGCGGCGGCAGCGAGAGCACCTCCATCCCGGTGTTCCGACAGCTGCCCTACGATTCGCGCGGCGGCTTCCGCGCCGTGCTGCGCGTGATGCGCCAGCGCCTCTTCATCCTGGCCAAGGCGGACGGCAGGTTCCGCACCCTGCCGGAGGCGCTGGCCGCGGCGCGGGAGAAGCCGCAGGCGGTCAGCCACGGCTCCTCCGGCAACGGATCGATCTACCACGCCGTCTTCGTGGTGCTGGAGAAGCGCGCCGGCGTCGAGCTGCTGCACGTGCCCTTCAACGGCGGCGCGCCGGGGCTGCAGGCCCTGGCGGCGGGGCAGATCGACCTGATGGTGGCCGCGCCCGAGGAGTTCCGTGGCATGACCGATGGCGGGCTGCTGCGGCCCCTCGCGGTCTGCTCGGCCGAGCGGGCCGAAGCCTTTGCGGACGTGCCCACCCTGCGGGAACTCGGCCACGACGTCGTGCTCGAGAACATGAAGGGCTGGCAGGTGCCGGCCGGCACGCCGGACGCCGTGGTGCAGGGCCTGCACGACCGCTTCCGCCAGGGCATGCAGGTGGCGTCCTGGCGCGCCTTCGTCGAACGCTCCGGCGAGACCGACGGCTACCTGGACGGGCCCGGCTTCCAGCAGGCGATGGACCGCATGCAGGACGCGATCGCGGCGGCGGTCAGGCGTTGACGGGGGAGGTCAGCCCGTCGGGATCGTCAGCACCGGCGGGGCCGTGCCGCGGCCGCCCTCGGCAATGCGCTTGAGCAACTCGAGGATCGTGAAGGTCAGCTTGGACTGGTAGTCCTCGTCCGTGATCCAGTACCAGCGATCGCGCACCTTCACCTCCGCATAGGGGTGGTCGGGAACGCGCGGTCCGGACCGGATGACGATCATCGCCCGCGGACTGCCCGCCTCGCGCAGCGTCGGCGCCGCCCGGTCGGCGGCGACATCGGCGTCTGCGACCTCGATCTCGGCCGCCACTGCATAGAGCACGTTGAGCAGCGAGCGCGTCAGCACCGGGATCTCGCGCCCGCGGGGCGTGCTCGGCACCACGCCATAGATCACCTCGATCTCCCGCGTGGCGGGATCGATGCCGAGCAGCCGGTAGACCTGGTCGGCGGTCTGCCGTAGCCGGGGCGCGCGGCTGGTGTCGAGTGTGACGAAGACGCGCTGGCTGTCGCGCTCCTTGCGGACGCGGACCCGCAGGGCACCGCCCTCCTGCAGGTCGCGCAGCCAGGCCAGCATCTGCAGGAATTCGGGGGAGCCGCTGCGGTTCGGCCCGCCCAGCGGATGGGTGTTCTGCAACGGGCCGACGGATTGCGCCATCAGCCGGAACAGCAGGTCGACCGGCACGCCGCCATCGATCATCGGCAGCACGCTGGCCGGCGCGAAGGGGCGCATATAGGCCTCGACGAAGCGGTCGCCGGTGATGGGATCGAGGGTGAAGGTCGGGCGATCAGTGTACTGGGTGCTGCCGAGCAGCGCCCAGAAGCTGTTGACGGCGCCGGAGGGGTTGATCTGGAAATTGCCCTGCGCGGTATTCTGGAGCGAATAGCCGGAGACGACCTGGCTGACGGCGAGGAAGCTCGGTGGCTCGCCGAAGCGCAGCCGCACCAGGTTGAACAGCGTCTGCCGCTTGCCGCTATTGGCGATGACACGGGCGTAGTCGAGCTGGTCGTCGTTCAGCCGCCCCGGGCCGATCGATGCGCATCCCCCCAGACCGAGCCCTAGCCCGAGACCGTGGAACAGAGCCTGCCTTCGGGAATGACGCTGCACGATACGGCCCCCTCGCCCCGGGGCGTACCATCTCAGCCCAGCGCCTTCGATACCTTTTCCTCCGTCCCGCGCGACAGCCCGGGCAGCGCCGCGATACGGCGGAGCTCGGCCTGCATCAGCGCCCCGCGTTCCGGCGATTGCCGCGCCCACTGCCCGAGCGGCCCCACCATCCGGGCCGCGGTCGCGCCGTTGATCGGATCGATGGCGATCACGGCATCGGCGAGGAAGCGGTACCCCTCGCCCGAGGCGTCGTGGAACCAGCGCGGATTGCCGGAGGCGAAGGCGCCGACCAGGGATCGGGCGCGGTTCGGGTTGCGCAGGTCGAAATCGGGGTGGCGGTACAGCGCCCGCACCTGCGGCAGGACATCGGCCCGCGCCGCCATGGCCTGGATCGAGAACCACTTGTCGAGCACGAGGTCGTTGCCCCGCCAGCGGGCATGGAAATCGGCCAACGCGGCATCGCGCGCCGGATCCTCGGTATCGGCCAGCAGGGACAGCGCCGTGAGGCGATCGGTCATGTTCGTCGCCGCCGCATACTGAGCGGCGGCGAGGTGCACGCCCTCCGGGCCGGCGGCGGCGAGAAAGCCGAGGCAGGTATTGCGCAGGGCGCGCCGGCCGATGCTGAGGCCGTCGGCCGAGAACGGCGTCCCCGCGGGCTCGGTCAGCGCCACATAGGTCGCGCGCAGTTCGCGTGCGCAGCGGCGGCCGATCTCCGTCCGCAGATGCCGGCGGACGCGGTGGATCGCCTCCGGATCGGCCACCGCCATCAGGTCGGCAACCACGCCCTCGCCGGGCAGGAAGAGCGCCTCGGCGGCAAAGGCGGGGTCAGCCTCGGCGCCCGCCAGGGTCATGCGCACCGCATCGGCCAGTGCCTCGTCGAAGCCGAGCGGCTCGCCGGCGCGGTACCGGGCCACGAGGTCGAGGATGAGCCCGGTCGCGTATTGCTGGCCGCTGTCCCAGCGCACGAAGGGGTCGATGTCGTGCAGCGCGAGGAAGCGAAGGCGCTCGGACTCCATGCCGGAAAGCCGCACCGGGGCCGAGAAGCCGCGCAGCAGCGAGGGTACCGGCGGGGCGGTGACGTCCTCGAAGACAAAGCGTTGCTCCGCCGCCTCGAGCAGCAGCAGCCGCGTCCCCTCCGTCGCCCTGGCCTCGCCGGCGAGGCGCGTCGGCAGGGCCTGGCCGTTGGGACCGAGCAGCCCCATCGCGACCGGAATGGGCAGCGGTTGCTTCTCCGGCTGGCCCGGCGTCGGCGCGGTGCGCTGGCGCAGCACCAATTCGTAGCGGCGCGCGGCGGGATCGAAGCGGTCCTCGAAGCTCAGCTCCGGCGTGCCGGCCTGCGCGTACCAGCCGGCGAAGGCGGAGAGGTCGACACCCGAGGCATCCTGCATCGCGCCGATGAAGTCCTCGATCGTCGCGGCGCTGTTGTCGTTGCGTGCGATGTAGAGGTCCATGCCGCGCCGGAACGCCTCCGGCCCGATGCGGGTGTGCAGCAGCCGCACCACCTCCGCGCCCTTCTGGTAGACGGTGGGGGTATAGAAGTTGTCGATCTCGATGTAGCTGTCGGGTCGCACCGGATGCGCCATCGGCCCCGCATCCTCGGGGAACTGGCCAGCGCGCAGGCCGCGCACGTCGCGGATCCGCTTGACCGCGCGGCTGCCCATGTCGGCCGAGAATTCCTGGTCGCGGAAGACGGTCAGCCCCTCCTTCAGGGAGAGCTGGAACCAGTCGCGGCAGGTGACCCGGTTGCCGGTCCAGTTGTGGAAATACTCGTGCGCGATGACGGTCTCGATGCCCTGCCAGTCGGCATCGGTCGCGGTGTCGGGGCTGGCCAGGACGTACTTGGTGTTGAAGACGTTGAGGCCCTTGTTCTCCATCGCCCCCATGTTGAAGTCGGACACGGCGGCGATGTTGAAGACATCGAGATCGTATTCGAGGCCGTAGACCTCCTCGTCCCAGCGCATCGAGCGGACAAGGCTGTCCATGGCGTGGCCGCAGCGGTCCTCGTCGCCGCGGCGGACCCAGATGTTCAACGCGACCCTGCGCCCCGAGCGGGTGACGAAGGTCTCGTGCACGTTGACCAGGTCGCCGGCGACCAGCGCGAAGAGGTAGGCCGGCTTCGGGTGCGGATCGATCCAGCGCACCCAGTGCCGGCCGCCGCCCGCATGGCCGGAGCCTGCCGGATTGCCGTTCGACAGCATCACGGGGCAGGCCAGGCGGTCGGCCGTGATGGTCACGGTGTAGCGCGACATCACGTCCGGCCGGTCCGGGAAGAAGGTGATGCGGCGGAAGCCTTCCGCCTCGCACTGGGTGTAGAAATTGCCGCCCGAGGTGTAGAGGCCGGACAGCTCCGAGTTCCGATCCGGCGCGATCGCCACGCGCGTTTCCAGGACGAAGGTATCCGGCACGACATCGATGATCAGCGCGCCGTCGGCGGCCACCTCGTAGCGCCCGGGCGACAGCGGTTGCCCGTTCAGCCCGATCTCCAGCAGGGTCAACGGCCCGCCATCGAGCCGCAGCGGACCACCCTGCCCCCGCGGATTGCGCCGGATGCCGAGCCTGGCCTTCACGATGGTTTCCGATCGGCCGAGGTCGAAATCGAGTTCGACCGTGTCGACCAGCCAGGCCGGCGGCCGGTAGTCCTCGCGGTGCTTCACGTGGCGGTCGACGGGACTCACGTCGGGCTGGCGGTCCATGGGGTGTCCTAGGAGGAGAAGCGCCGGAGCACGTTATCCAGCATGCGCGAGATGCCGTTGCGGTAGCCGTTGTGCGAGAGGCTGCCGCAGAAGGTGATCGAGCCGGTGGAGAAGACGGCGCCGCCGTTGGTGGTCTCGAAGTAGACGATCTCGGCGCGGATCAGCGCCTCCGGCTTCTCGCCGGTGACGGTGGTGAGATGGGTGAGGAGTTCCTCCGGCACCGTCACGAAATGGTCCTGGTGCTGCTCGCTGCGCGCCAGGATCACGGCATTGGGCGGCGTGCCGAGCAGCGGATCGGCACGGTCGAGTTCGAAGCCCGCGGCGCCGCCGCCGGAAAGCCCGAAGCCGCCGAAGGTGTTGCCATCGCCGTGCTGGTCCATCTCCACGCCGTCCATGATCCAGGCGGCGCGGGGATCGGCGGCGCCGTCCATGCGGCGGTAGTGGCTGCCCTCGAACTTGCCCTGGCCGGAGAAGCCGACGCCGGCCAGCATCTGCGGTGGCCGGCCGTTGCGGCGCCAGAGCCCGCCAAGGGTGCCGTCGAGTTGGTTGTAGTATTCGCCATGCTCGGCAGCCCAGGCGCGGATGCCGCCCTCGGCGCGGCGGATCTCCACAACATGCGGCCGGTCGCGCCGGCGCGCGACCTTCCAGTAGAAGCCGTTGCCGCCGAGATAGGCAAGGTTGCCGCCGCGGTTGACGAATTCCTGCAGCGCGTCGAGCGTGCCCGGCGTGTGGTATTCCGGATGCGAGCCCGTGACGACGCAGCGGTAGCGCGAGAGCAGGTCGTAGCCCTCGTTGTCGAGATCCTCGTCGGTGATGACGTCGTAGGCGAGGCCCTTCTCCTCCATCCAGTCCGTCAAATGCGTATCGGCCGGCAGGTGCCGGAGGCCCGAGCCCCTGTCGTCCGGCACGGCGAGAAAGCCGGGGCGCATGTTGAAGATCGGCCTGAGGCGGGAGGAGAAGCTGATGCCGCTGCCGTCGGGATGGTTGTTGTAGGTCGAGAGCTGGTAGTCCCAGTCGAGGTTGCCGCAATGCGGATAGGCACCCCAGGCCTTGCGGCGATCGAGCTGGGTCTCCGGGAAGTCCGGGCGGCGGTAGTTGGCGTAGACCTGGCAGGTGAAGGTGTTCGCCAGGTAGGCGATGGGCGCGCGCGCGACGCCCTTCGGCGGCAGCACGAAGAAGGGGATGATGTCCCAGCGCTCGCCATGCCGCAGCCGTACGCCGTACACGCCGCTCGGCATGTCCTCCGGGATGGGGACGGTGAAGTCGGTCTCCCAGCCGCAATCCTCGAGGTCGTCCTCGTGGAAGTGGATGGCGGCGTAGTGGCGCGGGGCGTGGCGCCAGACATGCTCGGCGCCGGTCCAGCGGCTGCCCTTCATGGCCCGGGCCGGGAAGTTCACCACGCGGCCGTGCAGCGCGCCGGCGCCGCGATCCTGGATCGCCTCGCCTTCCTGGCCGATGGAGAAGTCCCACCAGGCCGCGACCTTGCCGGAGGCGAGCAGCGCCTCGGGGTCGGCCAGAGTCACGCCGGGCGCGACACCGCGGAGCAGCAGCGGGTCCTCGATGCGGCCGTTGAAATGCGCCGTGGCATGACCGTGCGAATCGGGATGCGCGGCAAAGCTGATGGTCGCGGCGCCATCCCAGGCGGCGACGGGGATGGCGGCTTCCGCCGTCCCCGCATCGGCGGCGCCCCAGGTGACCTGCAGCGGCGTCTGGGTCAGGGCGATGCGCCCCTCCGCGACAGTGACGGCGATCTCGTACCAGCGCCGCCCCTCCGGCGCCGCCGTCGTGGCCACGCGCGTCGCGGTGCCGTTCACTACCGCGTCGACGGCGAAGCCGGTGCTATCGACCTCGAGCGTCAGGGACCGCCCCGGCAGGGTCAGCGCGAGGATGGTCTGCGGCCCGCGATGCGCCCGCAGCAGCCAGGGCTGCACGCGGACCAGCAGCACGAAGGCATGGCCGAGCGCCAGGCTGCCGGCGGCCTCGGCATGGGACCCGCGCGGCACCCGCTGCGGGCGCGATGGGTAGGGGCCGGCCCATGCCGCCGGAACCGGCAGCAGCTTCATGCCCGGGCCCGCGGGGTTCGGATCCGCGTGGCGGACGCGCACCAGGTCGGCGCTGTAGGGCCCGCTCAGATGCGAGGACACCTTCACGGCCAGGCGCTCGCCCGGGCGTGCCGAGAAGCGGTCCATGTACCCGATCAGCGGTACGACCATGGTGAAGCCTCCATCCCCTGCTGCGCAGCATAGCGGAACCGCGCGCGACGGCGACCCCGGGGCGCGGCGGAATTGACCCCTGGGTGCCGGGGATTCATCCTCGCCGCCCGATACGGGAGGAAAGAATGTCCGAGGCCGTCCTCTACGAGATGCGCGGCGCCGTCGCCGTGCTCACCATCAACCGGCCCGAGGCGCGCAACGCCATCAACCGCGCCGTGCGCGACGGCCTCAAGGAGGGCTTCGAGCGCTTCGAGGCCGACGACGCCGCCAAGGTGGCGATCCTGACCGGCGCCGGCGACCGCGCCTTTTGCGCGGGGATGGACCTGAAGGAGGCCGCCAGCGAATCCCGCGGCCTGCTGCCGCGCGGCTTCCTGCCGGTGATCGGCGAGACGCTGGAGGTGACGAAGCCCACCATCGCCGCGGTGAACGGCTTCGCCATGGCCGGCGGCTGGATGCTGGCGCAGATGTGCGACCTCTGCCTCGCCGCCGAGACCGCGACCTTCGCCATCACCGAGGCCAAGGTCGGCCGCGGCACGCCCTGGGCGGCGCCGCTGATGGGGATGCTGCCGCAGCGCGTGACGATGGAGGTGCTGCTGACCGGCGATGCGATCGGCGCACGGCGGCTCTACGAGCTTGGCTATGTGAACCAGGTGGTGCCGGGGCCGCAGTTGCTGGACGCGGCGCTTGCCATGGCGGAACGCATCGCCGGCAATGCGCCGCTGACGGTGAAGGCGTGCCGGGAACTGGTGTATCTCAGCCAGGAGATGGGCCGCTCCGCGGCGCTGCGGGCGGCGCGGCACCTCTTCGTGCCGGTCTATACCAGCGAGGATGCGCAGGAAGGCCCGAAGGCCTTCTCGGAGAAGCGCAAGCCGGCCTGGAAGGGGCGCTGAGCCCGGGATAGGCTTTCGGCAGGCGTGCGGCTCCCGTCGCGCCGGGGTTGAAGGATCGGCGCAATGGGCATCATCGCATGGATCGTCCTCGGCCTGCTGGCCGGCTGGATCGCCAGCAGGATCATGACCGGTGGCGGATCGGGCCTGGTCATGAACCTTGTCCTGGGCGTGATCGGCGCCGTGGTCGGCGGCTTCCTGATCGGCCTGCTTGGCGGCCGGGGCGTGACCGGCTTCAACATCTGGAGCCTGATCGTTGCCGTCCTCGGCGCGATGGTGGTGATCTGGGTCGCCGGCAAGCTGCGGAAGGCGTGAGCCGGCGCTACCCCACCGGCCCGTTCGTCCCAGGATCCAGCGGGTAGACCGGCCGCCGGACATTCCTGAAGGTGAGCTGGCTGTAGTCCGAGGTGCACACGCCCACCCCGGCGCATTCCACGATGTCCCGCGCCATCGGCCCAAGCGCGGCGCGCCAGTGCACGCGGCTCTTGATCGCGAGATAGCGCTTGTCGCGCGGCTCGATGCCAAGGACGCGGAACATGTCGGGTGAGGTCGGCTCGATCTGCCGCGTCACCAGCACGATCTCGACCGCGCCGGTATCGAGCACCACGGTCGGGCCCATGTACACCTTCAGCCCCGGCGCCAGGCCTGACTTCGTGACGAAGTAGCCCGAGGAGATGGTCCGCACCGTCCCCGTCACCGTCAGCGGCTTCGAGGAATGCGGCAGCGCCGGCATCGGCAGCTTGCCGCCGATGTCGAGCGTGATCTCGTTGCCCACGCCGGCTTTCTGGCAGGCGGCCACGGCCTCCGGGTCGCAGATGCCGAAGAAGACCACGTCGGTCAGGCCCTGGCGCAGGATCTCCGCCAGCACCTCCGTCGTGTCCATGGTGCCGCCGGAGGCGCAGTTGTCGTAGTGGTCCAGCAGCACCACGGGCTTGTCGGCCGGCGTCGCGCCGGCGGCCTTGGCGCGGGCGACCGAGCCTTCCAGCGGCTCCGGCCTGAAGACGAATTTCTCCCGCGCCTCCCAGGCGAAATCCAGAAGCTCCTGGACCATCCGCTGCGCATCCGCCTTGTCGCCATTCGTGGTCACCACGGCGGAGAGGCCGGCGCCGTAGATGTCCGCATGCGGGAAGCCGACATAGAGGCTGGCGGTGAGCGCGCGCCCGCTCTCTTCCCAGGCGCGGCACTTCTCCTGGAGCTCCTTGTTGGGATAGGCATGCGTGCCCTGGGCCATGACATGCGGCAGCATCGGTGCACGGCCCCAGGCGGTCACCGGCGTCACCTCGCCCTTCATGGCCCGCAGCAGCACCCGGCAGGCGCGCGCCGCGGTCTCGGCTTGGTCGACATGCGGGTAGGTGTGGTAGCCGGCGGTCACCGTGACCGGCAGCACCATGTCGTCATGCACGTTGGCGTGCATGTCGTAGGCGACGGCGATCGGGGTCTTCGCATCGATGGCGCGGATGCGGCGGATCAGCTCCCCCTCCCCGTCCTCGATCCCCTCGACGGCCATAGCGCCATGCAGGTCGAGCAGGATGCCGTCCCAACCGCCCTGCTTCACGGCACCGCAGATGGCGTCAGCAAAGCCCTCATAGGCGGCGCGCTGCACCGCGCCAGAGGGCGGCGCATGGGCGGCGATGGAGGAGACGACGGTGGCCCCTGCTTCCTCGGCGACCTTCAGGAAGCCGCCATAGCAGGTGCCGGTGTTGCGGAAGAAGGACAGGGCGCGCTCGCCCTCCAGCAACTCCTTGCCGTCGCGGCAGAAACGCTCCCGCGGCGTCGGCACGGGGGAGAAGGTGTTGGTCTCGTGCGAGAGGCCGGCGATCAGCAGGCGCATGGAGACGATCCTGAACGGGGTTGCGTGCCCCATGGTGCCGGCGCGAAGCTGGCCTGGAAAGAGGAGGAGCGTGCCGATGCCCCGCCCGACCCGTCGCCTGCCCGACCACCGGTCCATGGTCGTCGCGCCCCAGCCCGAGGCCGCGGAAGCCGGCGCCGCCATGCTGGCGGCCGGCGGCAACGCGCTGGACGCGGCGCTGGCCTGCGCGCTGACCCAGGGCGTGGTCGACCCGATGATGTGCGGCATCGGCGGCATCGCCACCTTGCAGGTGTACGACCCGAAGACACGGACGCACCGGGTCTGGAACGGCCTGGGCACCTGCCCTGGCGCGGCGACGCCCGGGATGTGGGCCGACAGGTACGAGGGCGAGTGCCCCGACGGCTTCGGCTACCGCGTGAAGGGCTACGTCAACGAGCTCGGCGCCCAGGCGATCACCACGCCGGGAGCGCTGCGGGTCTTCGCCGATGCGCATGGTGCGCTGGGGCGGAAGCCCTGGAGCACACTGTTCGACGGCGCCATCGGCTTCGCCGAGGAGGGCTGGATCGTCCGCCCCCATGTCTATGCCATGTTCACGCTCGACGAGAGCGTCTGGGGGCGCCTCGCCTACAGCGAGAAGCTGAAGTTCACGGAGGACGGGCGCCGCCTCTACTGCCGCGCCGACGGCACGCCGAAGCGCCTCGGCGAGCACATCCGCAACCCGGACCTGGCCGCGACCCTGCGCGCCATCGCGTCGGGCGGCGCCGAGGAATACTACCAGGGCAGCATCGCGCGGCGGATCGTGGAGGCCGTGCAGGCCGGCGGCGGGCTGCTCTCGCTCGAGGACCTGAAGGGCTTCCGCACCGCGCAGTCCGACCCGCTGCGCGTGCCCTATCGCGGCTTCACGGTCTGCCTGCCGGAACCGCCGGCGGGCGGCGTTGTGGTCGGCGAGATGCTGCGCATCCTCGACCGCTTCGACCTGACCGCGCTGGGGCACAACAGCCCCGACTACATCCGCCTGGTGATCGAGGCGATGAAGATCGCCGGCATCGACAAGGAAGCCCATGTCGGCGACCCGGCCTTCCAGGACGTGCCGGTCGCGCGGCTGCTGTCCGACGCCTATGCCGATGCCTGCGCCGCGCGCATCCGCGCGGGCGAGATTGCGACGCTGAGCCGCGCGACGACCGACGCGAAGAACACCACCCATGTCTCCTGCGTCGATGCGGACGGCATGTTCGTCTCCATGACGCATACGCTGGCGACGCCGTCCGGCCTGATCCCGCCGGGGACGGGCTTCATGCTGAACGGGGCGATGAACTGGATGGACCCGCGGCCGGGCCGGCCGGGCAGCATCGCGCCGGGCAAGCGGCGATATTCCTCGATGTCGCCGGCGATCGTGCTGGATGGCGGTGCGCCCGTCGTCACGCTCGGCGCGCCGGGCGGGGCCTGGATCACGGTCGCGGTGATGCAGGTGCTACTGAACCTGCTGGACTGGGGCATGACGATGCAGGAGGCCGTCAGCGCCCCCCGCTTCTCCGCCACCAGCGAATACGTGGACATCGCCAACCGCATCCCGCGCGCGACGCAGAAGACGCTGGAGGCCGCGGGGTACAAGGTGCGACGCAGCTACCAGAGCTTCGCCTTCGCCGGCGTGCACGGCATCACCCGCTGGGACGGCACCACCTGCGAGGGCGGCGCCGATCCGCAGCGGGATGGCTATGCTGCCGGCGTGTAGCTACCGGTAGCCGGGATCGGTCAGGTTGGTCAGCGGGAAGGCGCTGTGCACATGCGGCGGCACGATCGGCGCCACCGCGTGCAGGTAGCTGGTGTCGAGCTGCCCGAAGCTGGTGACGCCGAGCAGGCCCAGCACCTCGTGAACCTCACTCTCCAGAATCTGCAGCATGCGCGCGACCCCGGCCTCACCGGCCGCGGCAAGGGCGTAGCAGTACATCCGCCCCATCCCGACAAGCTCGGCGCCGAGCGCGATCGCCTTCACGATGTCGGAGCCGCGGGCGAAGCCGCCATCGACCCAGACCTTGGCCCGACCCTCGACCGCCTTCACCACCTCCGGCAGCACAGCGAGGGAGCCCCGGCCATGATCCAGCTGCCGTCCGCCATGGTTGGAGACATAGACCACCTCCACCCCGTGCTCGACCGCCATCAGCGCGTCCTCGGCCGTGGCGATGCCCTTGAGCGCGAGCGGGAAGGAAGGGAACTTCTCCTTCCAGCGCTTCACGTCGCCCCAGTTCAGCGCGGCCTGGAAATGCTGGCCCGTCGCCCGGGCGCGCCAGGGCTTGACGAAGCGCTTGGCGATGTCGCGTTCGCGGCGGCTGTAGATCGCGGTGTCGACGGTCAGGCAGAAGGCGTCATAGCCGGCATCGAGCGCACGCTTGGTGATCTCCTCGATCCAGGCGAAATCGCCGCGGACGTAGAGCTGGAAGACCTTCTTGCCGCCCTTCGTCGCCTCCGCCATCGGCTCCAGCCCCGGCATGGAGACGGAGGAGACCATGATCGGCACGCCATAGGCGGTGGCGGCACGGCCCGCGGGGGCGCCGCCCTCGGGGTCGAAATTCTCGAGGCCACCGACGGGCGCGAACATCACCGGCAGCCCGATCTTCTGGCCGAGGAAGCGGCCGGAGACGTCGATGCTGGACACGTCGCGCAGCACGCGGGGGCGGAAGGCCCAGGCGTCGATCGCCGCGCGGTTGCGCATCAGCGTCGTCTCGGTCTCAGTCGCGCCGACCAGGTAGTCCCAGTTGCCGGGGCTGAGGCGGCCCTTGGCCTCCTTCACGAACTCATGCAGCGTGAGGAACTGGCCCTCGACGCTGTCCGCCATATTCGCCATCCGCTCAGCCTCCGGTCAGGTACTGCTTCGTCCAGGCCTTGTAGTCGGCCTCGCGCGTCACGCGCGCCATCAGGTCGTCCTTCGGCGCCAGCGGCAGATCCTTGGGCTGCACGCCGTCGCGCAACGCCCTCAGCGTCTCGTAGATCGCGCGCTGCGCGGCCATGATCGGCGCATGGGTCTGCAGCGCGATGCGGACGCCACGGGCGGCGAGATAGGCCTTGTCGTTGATCTCCGTCCCCTCCACGCCGCCGACGATGATCGGCAGGGTGGCGACGGCGGCGACGGCATCGAGTTCCGCACGGGTCTTGATCCCCGTGTAGAACAGCGCGTCGGCGCCGGACTGGGTATAGGCCTTGGTCCGCTCCACCGCGTCGGCGACACCGTTGACCGAGACGACGCCGCTGCGCGCGACGATGCAGAAGCTCGGGTCGTCACGGGCGGCCAGCGCGGCCTTCACCTTCGCCATGCCTTCTTCCAGGGAGATCAGCGTCACCTTGCCGTCGCCATAGGGGCGCGGCAGGACGGTGTCCTCCAGCGTCATGGCGGCGACGCCGCTGTTCTCCATCTCCTCGCAGGTGCGCATGGCGTTCAGCGCGTTGCCGTAGCCGTGGTCGGCATCGACCAGCACGGGCAGGCGCTTGACGGCGCGGCAGATGCGGCGGGCCTGGTCGGCGAACTCCGTCAGCGTCAGCACGATGAGATCGGGCGCGCCGAGCACGGTGAGCGAGGCGGTGGAGCCGGCATACATGCCGACCTCGAAGCCGATCTCCTCGGCGATGCGGGCCGACATGGGGTCGAAGACGGAGCCGGGGTGGACGCAGACGCTGCCTTCCAGCACGCGGCGGAAGGATTTGCGGCGCTCGGTGATGCTCGACATGGCGTTCAGCCTTTCAGCTCGGGCAGGTCCACCCAGCGACGGCCGTGATGGCTCTCGTGACAGGCCTCGATCAGTTGCAGCCCGCGAGCGGCCTGCAGCAGGGAGGCGACGTTCGGCCCCTCCCCCGCGATGTGGCGGAGATAGCTTTCCCAGGCCTGGCGGTAGGAGTTCTTGAACGGCACCAGCTCCGGCACCGGCGCCCATTGCGCGTGGAAGTCCATCGGCTGCGGCGCCTGCACCGGGAACAGCGGCTTCGGGGTGTTCGCCAGGGTCTGCACGAAGCAGTCATGCAGCGTGCAGCTCGCGCTGCCGGCGGTGCCGTCCACCTTGATGACCAGCATGTCGTCGCGCCGGATGCGCGTGGCCCAGGAGGAGAAGATCTCCCCCACCAGCCCCCCTGGGAATTCCAGGATGGCGCGGGCCTCGTCCTCGACATCGACGTCGTAGGGGTGGTGCCGCTCGTCCCAGCGCTTCGGTTGCGCGATGCGCATGTGGCAGGTGACGGCGGTGGGCGCGCCGAAGAGGTGCTCGATCACGTAGCGCCAGTGCGGAAACATATCGAGCACGAGGCCGCCGCCCATGGCCTTCTTGTAGTTCCAGCTCGTGCGCTGGGCCGGGATCACCTCCCCGTCGAAGACCCACCAGCCGAAGTCGAGCTTCATCGAGAGAAGCTTGCCCAGCGTGCCGAGTTCCAGCACCGTCTTCAGCTTCACCAGGCCCGGCAGGTAGATCTTGTCCTGCATCACCGCGTGGGACCGGCCGGCCTTCTCGGCTTCCGCCCGGAGCGCCAGGACCTCCTCCAGCGTCTCGGCGACCGGCTTCTCCAGGTAGATGTGCTTGCCCGCCGCCAGCGCGCGGCGGGCGAGCTCGACCCGGCCGCCGCCATAGGCGCATTCGAAGAACAGCTCGTTGGCGGGATCGGCCAGAGCGGCGTCGAGGTCGGTGGTCCAGCGGGTCAGGCCGAGGCGCTCGGCCAGCGCCTGCAGCTTGGGCTCGGTCCGCCCGACCAGGATCGGGTCGGGCATCAGCCGGTCGCCGTTCGCCAGGGGCAGCCCGCCCTCCTGCCGGATCGGGATCAGGCTGTTCAGCAGATGCTGCGTGGTGCCGATGCGGCTGGTGGCACCATGCATGATGATGCCGAGGCGGCGCGTGGCCATTCCTGGTTGGTCTCCCTCAGTCGGGCCTGTGTAGCACCACGGGCTGGCGCGTGAAGGTTCGGCGGCCGCGCTTGAAGCCCATCAGCACCGGCGCGACCTCGCGGATCGCCGCCACCGGATCGGGGGCGTCCACCACCACGAGGTCGGCGCTGTTGCCGACCGCGATGCCGTAGTCGCGCCGGCGCATCAGCTTCGCCGAGTTCGTGGTGAACATCGCCCAGGTGTCGCGCAGGTCGCCCGGCATCGCGTGCTGCACCACATTCGCATAGAGGTTCGCCATGCGGATGAGCTGCCCGTCGCCCATCGGCGTGAAGGCGTTGAGGATGTTGTTCGAGGAGATCGAGCAGGTGACCCCCAGCCGGTGGAGCCGGTTCGCATCGGCGACGCTGCGCTCCACCCGATGGTCCTTCTCCCGCCCGCCGAGGTAGAGGTCGGTCGCCGGCAGCACGGTCAGCGCCACGCCGGCATCCGCCATGCGTTTCGCCATCGCGTCCAGCTCCGGCAGCGGCATGACGGAGAGCTTCGTCAGGTGGCCGCAGGCGACGCGGCCGCCCCAGCCGTATTTCTCGGTCAGCTCGCAGACCAGGCGCGTGTCGAGATGATCGGCCGAGGAGCCGCTGTCGACATGCATGTCGATGTCGACGTCGAACTCGCGCGCCAATTCAAAGATTCGGCGGATCTGGGCCGATGAATCGCTGTCATAGGTGGGCGCGGCGCCGATGACGGTGGCGCCGTTCTTCAGCGCCGCGACCATCAGTTCCTCGGTGCCCGGATTGTTGAGCATCCCCTCCTGCGGCATGACGCAGATCTCGATGTCGATGCCCCAGCGGTACTGCTCGACCAGGGCCTTCACCCCCTCGAAGCCGCGCAGGCCGACCTTGGGATCGACCTCCGCATGGGTGCGCATCACCATCGCGCCGTGGCCGATGCATTTCTCCAGCGTGCGGCTGGCGCGGCTGGTGACGTCCTCGACGGTGAAGGTGTGCTTGATGTCGCTGACGCGCTGCATCGCGCCATGCGGGAAGCGCTGGGTCTCGCAGGGGCAACGGTCGATGGTGCAGGTCTTGTCGAGGTGGATATGCGTCTCGACGAAGCCCGGGGAGACCAGGCGCCCGCCGACATCGATCACCTCCCCCGCCGTGGCGCCCAGGTTCGGGCCGATCGCGGCGAAGCGACCGCCGGTAACGCCGATCTCGACTAGGTCGCCGCCCTCGGGCAGGCGGGCGTTGCGGAACAGCAGGTCGAAGGCCATCGCCTATGCCTCCACCGCGGTGGCGTAGGGCACGTTGCGCCCGCCATAGCGCCTGACCCGGACATTCGCCTGCTCGGCATGGCCGGCGAAGCCCTCGAGCATGCAGAGGCGGGAGCAGACCGCGCCGATGCGCGCGCTCGCCTCGTCCGTCAGCACGCGCTGGTAGGTGACGGTCTTGAGGAACTTCCCCACCCAGAGGCCGCCCGTGTAGCGCGCCGCCTTCTGCGTCGGCAGGGTATGGTTGGTGCCGATCACCTTGTCGCCGTAGGAAACATTGGTGCGCGGGCCGAGGAAGAGCGCGCCGTAGTTGGTCATCTTCGCCAGGAACAAGTCGTCGTCCCGCGTCATCACCTGCACATGCTCGCTGGCGATGCGGTCGGCCTCCCGCACCATCTCCTCCAGGCTGTCGCAGACGATCACCTCGCCGTAGTCGCGCCAGGACTGCCGGGCGATCTCGGCGGTGGGCAGGCTCGAGAGCAGGCTCCCCCCCTCCGCCGTGGTCTCGCGGGCCGGCTTCTCGCTGTCGGTCAGCAGGATGGCGGGGCTGGTCGGGCCGTGCTCGGCCTGCCCAAGCAGGTCGGTGGCGCAGATCTCGGCATCCACCGTCT
>JAIYAI010000571.1 GCA_027489135.1 Acetobacteraceae bacterium | reverse complement strand
CTGGTACCTGCTCGGCCTGCCCTGGGGATTGTGATGCGGCGGGAAGCGCTGGCGTTCCGGTCCGCGTCCCCCTATCTCGCCCGCCATGCGGGGGATGGGGATGACGCGGCGCACGCTGCTGATCGGGTTGCTGCTGGGCCAGCCCGCGACGGGGCTTGCGCAGCAGCGTGCGCCCCGGCGGCCGGACCCCAACCCGGATGGCTCGATCGTGATCGAGCAGGTGCGTGTCGGCATCCTCGCGGTCGGCGCCGCGGTGGGTGGCGGCCGCCTGCGCTTCCGGGGGGAGGAGTATTCTTTCTCCGTCCGTGGCCTGGAGTTCGGCAGCGTCGGCGTCACCAGCCTCTCGGCGAGCGGGGAGGTCTTCAACCTCCGTCGCCTGGAGGACTTTCCCGGGCGCTACGAGGAACGCGTGGCGCCGCGCCCCCCGGGCGGGGAGGGCGGGCCGGAGACGCGCTTCCTGCGCAACGCCGCGGGGGTGGAACTGCGCCTGCGGACCGACCGCGCCGGCGGGCAGTGGCGCGTCGGCCAGGCCGGCGTGACGATCGAGTTGCGGTCCTGACCCGACACGCGGCCGCGCCGCCGTGATCCTCGACGAGTTCCTGCTCGCCAAGCTGCTCTCGGGCTGGCTCTTTGGCTATTCGGCGCTGATCAGCATCATCAACCCGATCGGCGGCGCCTTCATCTTCCAGGGCATGACGCAGTGGCTGACGCCGCGCGCCCGCGCCCGCCTCGCCCGCGCCATCGCGGTGAACAGCTTCATCGTGCTGGTCGTGGCGCTGTTCCTCGGGTCCCGCGTGCTCGGCTTCTTCGGCATCTCGCTGGAGGCGCTGCGCATCGGCGGCGGCCTCGCCGTCGCGGTCGCGGGCTGGAACATGCTGTCCGAGGACCCCGCGCGCCACCCGAAGCGCGAGGCGCCGGAGGCGATGGACACCGCCCCGGTCGAGAGCATGGCCTTCTTCCCGCTCACCCTGCCGCTGACCACGGGCCCGGGCACCATCGCCGCCTGCATCGCGCTGAGCGCGGGGCAGCAGGCGCAGGATGTATCCGGCGACGTGCTGGCCATGGGGCTCTCCGCCATGCTGGTCGCGGTCACCGTCGCGGCGACGGTCTGGGTGGCCTATGCGAATGCGGAGGCGCTGGTGAAGCGCCTCGGGCCGCAGGGGACGCTGGTGGCGGCGAAGGTCACGGCCTTCCTGCTGCTCTGCATCGGCGTGCAGATCATGCTGACCGGCGCGACGGACGCGCTGCGGCCGCTGTTGGCGCCACGGGGGATCGCGCCATGACCACCGACCTCCTGCTGGTGCTGGGGCTGCTGTTCGCGGCCATCGCCATGTTCATCCTCAACCGCCCGCGCATGGACGCGGTGGCGCTGCTGATGATCGTGCTGCTGCCCTTCACCGGCGTCATGACGATGGCGGAGGCGCTGGCGGGCTTCGCCGACCCTGTGGTGGTGCTGATCGCCGCGCTCTTCGTCCTCGGCGAGGGGCTGGTGCGCACGGGCGTCGCACGCCGCGTCGGCGACTGGCTCGGGCAGACCGCCGGCAGCAGCGAGGCGAAGCTTCTGGTGCTGCTGATGCTCGCCGCCGCGGGCCTCGGCGCGGTGATGAGCGGCACGGCGGTGATCGCCATCTTCATCCCCATCGTGCTTCGGATCTGCCAGGCGACCGGTGCTTCCCCGCGCACGCTGATGATGCCGCTCTCCGTCGCCGCGCTGATCAGCGGCATGCTGACCCTGGTCGCCACGGCGCCCAATCTCGTGGTCAATGCGGAACTGGCGCGGCATGGGCTGGAAGGCTTCGGCTTCTTCGGCATCACGCCCTTCGGCCTGCCCGTCCTGCTGCTCGGTATCCTCTACATGCTGCTCGTGCGCCCGTTGCTGGCCGGCACCGCGGCGGCGCCGGAGCCGCCGCGTCGGCCGAGCCTGGCCGACTGGATCGCCCGCTACGACCTGCCGGACCGGGAATACCGCGTGCAGGTGCCCTTCGGCCTCGCGGGCCGGGCCATCGGCGACCTCGGCCTGCGGTCGCAGGGCGTGAACATCCTGGCGATCGAGCGCGCGCGGCGCCTCGGCCGCGACCTGATCCGACCCACGGCGCGGGAGGTGCTGCAGGAGGGCGACATCCTCCTCGTCGACGTGCAGGCGCCGGAGGCGACGCACCAGGCGCTGCTGCAGGCGAACGGTCTCGCCGTGCTGCCGCTGGAGGGCGGTGCCCGCTACTTCACCGATCGCGCGCAGGAGGTGGGGATGGTCGAGGCCTTCCTGCCCGCCGAATCCCGCCTGGTCGGCCAGACCCTGCTGCAGGCGCGGCTGCGGTCCGAACATGGGGTCACCGCGATCGGCCTGCGCCGCGGCGGCGTGGCGATCGGCTCCGGTCTGCTGCAGGAGGAGTTGCGCGTCGGCGACACGCTCCTGCTCTTCGGCTTCTGGGGCGACATCAAGGGGCTGCGCGACGACACGCGCGACCTCGTTCCCCTCGACCTGCCGGCGGAGTTCGAGGAGGTGCTGCCCGCGCCGGACCGCGCCTGGCAGGCGGTTGGGTGCCTCGGCGTGACGGTCGCCATGATGGTCACGGGCGTGGTGCCGAACGTCCACGCCGCGCTGATCGGCTGCCTGCTGATGGGCTTCTTCGGCTGCATCGACTTCGCCAGCGCCTACCGCGCCATCTCCTGGAAGAGCATCGTGCTGATCGTCGGCATGCTGCCCTTCTCCATCGCCCTGCAGCGCACGGGGGGCGTCGACCTCGCGGCCGATGCCGTGGTGGCGGTGGCCGGCGACGCCGCGCCGCGCGTGGTGCTGGGGCTGCTCTTCGTCATCACGGCGGGGCTCGGCATGTTCATCTCGAACACCGCGACGGCGGTGCTGATGGCGCCGGTGGCGGTGGCGATCGCGCAGGAACTCGGCGTCTCGCCCTATCCCTTCGCGATGATCGTCGCCCTGGGGGCGAGTTCGGCCTTCATGACGCCGGTCTCCTCGCCGGTGAACACGTTGGTGGTGGCGCCGGGGAACTACGCCTTCTCGGACTTCGTGAAGGTGGGCGTGCCCTTCACGCTGGTCGTGATGGTGGTGAGCCTGCTGCTGGTGCCGATGCTGCTGCCGCTCAGGTGAGGGCTGGGACGCCCGGCGCAGGGGTGGGACCGGGGGCCCTGCGGGGCGTGTCTGCGGGCCGGTAGCGTGAGAACCTTGGAGCGGTGCGGTCGAGCCGCCACCCCCACCCTCCCTCTCCCCGCCGGCGGGGGAGGGTTGGTGTGGGGGGCGCCGCCGACCACGCGCAGATGGGAGAACGCCGCATGCGCACGACGCGCCCACCCAAGGGGGCCTGATCCATGCACCGCCTCCTGCATCTCGAGGACGCGGCCGGGCCCGCGCCCGCCGTCTCCACCGGTCACCTCCCCGAAGCCGCGCGCGTCGCCGACCTCGTCGCCGCCGCCCATGCCCGCTACGCGCCGGTCGCGGAGGGCAAGGTCGCCGACTACATCCCGGCCCTCGCCGCGGCAGACCCCGGCTGGTTCGGCATCGCCGTCGCCGGGGTCTCCGGCGCCGTCTTCACGGCGGGCGACGCGGACCGCGCCTTCTCCATCCAGTCCATCTCGAAGCCCTTCGTCTTCGCCCTGGTCTGCCAGGCCCTCGGCGGCGGCCGGGCGCGGGAGGCGGTGGGGGTCAACGCCACCGGCCTGCCCTTCAACTCCGTCATGGCGATCGAGCTGAACGCCGACCGCACCATGAACCCCATGGTCAATGCCGGCGCCATCGCTGCGACAAGCCTCGCGCCCGGCGCGAATGCCGAGGAACGCTGGCGCTTCATCCGCGAGGGCCTGTCGCGCTTTGCCGGTCGGGACCTGGCGATGGACCAGGTCGTCTATGAATCGGAAGCCGCTTCGAACCAGCGCAACCAGGGCATCGCCCGGCTGCTGCACGGCTATGGCCGGATGTACTCGGACCCCGAGGAGGCGACCGACATCTACACCCGCCAATGCAGCCTGCTGGTCACCGCCCGCGACCTCGCCGTGATGGGCGCGACGCTGGCCGATGGCGGCGTGAACCCGGTGACGAAGGAGCGCGTGCTGGATGCCGACCGCTGCGCCCGGGTGCTGGCGGTGATGGCGACGGCGGGTCTCTACGAGCAGTCCGGCGACTGGCTCTACGAGGTGGGCCTGCCCGGCAAGAGCGGCGTTGCCGGCGGCCTGGTTACCATCGCGCCGGGCAAAGGCGGCATGGCCACCTTCTCGCCCCCGCTCGACGAGGCCGGCAACAGCGTGCGCGGGCAGTTGGCCACGCGCTTCCTCAGCCAAGCGCTGGGGTTGAACCTCTTCGCCTCCCGCCCGGAGCCCGACGCATGACGACGACCGAGACCAAGGCCTCCTGGGTGCCGATGATCGCCATCGCGCTCGGCCAGGCGATCATGTCCTTCAACGTCGCGGCCCTGCCGGTCTCGCTTTCCGGCATGGTGGCGAGCTTCGGCGTGCCGCCGACCACCGTCGCCACCGGCATCGTGATGTATTCCCTGGCGGTGGCGGGCTTCGTCATGCTGGGTGCGAAGCTGGTGCAGCGCTTCGGCTCCACCTTCGTCTTCCGCTACGTGGTGCTGGCCTTCGGCGCCGCGCAGGTGCTGATGGTGGTGGCACCCGCCGCGCCGGTGATGCTGGGGGCGCAGCTTCTGGCCGGCCTTGCCGCGGCGGTGAACGTGCCGGCGCTGGTGGCGCTGATCGCGCACCACTACCGCGGCCAGCAGCAGGCGACGGCCGTCGGTGCGCTGGGCTCGGCCCGGGCCGGTGCCGGCGTCGCCGCCTTCATCATCGGCGGCCTGCTGGGCACCTTCATCGGCTGGCGGCCCGTCTTCGGCATCCTGGTGGTGGTCTGCGCGGTGGTGTTCTTCCTCAGCTTCAAGCTGAAGCCGGAGGAGGCGCGCCCCGAGGTGAAGATCGACCTGCTGGGCGTGGTGCTGGCGGCGGCGGCGATCATCCTGATCGTCTTCGGGGTCAACAACCTCAACCGCTGGGGCCTCGGCGCGGCGCGGCCCGGCGCGCCCTTCGAGGTCTTCGGCTTCTCCCCCGCACCGCTGATGATCGTGGTCGGCATCGTCACGCTGCAATGCTTCATCGCCTGGTGCCGTCGCGTGCAGGCGAAGGGGGGCACGCCGCTGCTGGATCTCCGCGTCATCACCTCGGCGCAGGAGCGCGCGGCGGTGATCACCATGTTCGCCGTGGTGGGGCTGGAGGCGATGCTGAACTTCACCGTCCCGCTCTACATCCAGATCGTGCAGGGCCGCACGCCGATCGAGACGGCGATCGCGATGATGCCCTTCAACCTGACCGTCTTCTTCACCGCGATGCTGGTGGTGCGCCTCTACACCGTGTTCACGCCGCGGGTGATCGGCATGGCGGGCTTCGCGATCTGCACGGTCGCACTGCTCTGGCTGGCCTTCGTG
>JAIYAI010000570.1 GCA_027489135.1 Acetobacteraceae bacterium | reverse complement strand
CGCTGCTGGCGCTCGACATCGTCAGCATCGGCTGGATCGTGGTGGCGAGCTTCCTTGGCCCCACCCCCGCGGTGCTCTGGGGCGACGTGACGCTCGGCCTCGTGCTGCTGGTCGAGTTCGGCTTCCGCATCGGCGCCTCGGGCACGCCCTGGCGCACGGCCTTCCGCCTGCTGAACCTGGCCGATGCGCTGGCCATCCTGTCCCTGCTGCTGGCGCCGCTGCTGCTCGGCGCGCTGGGCTTCCTGCGGGTGCTGCGGACGCTGCGGCTGCTGCATTCGGTGAAGCTGATCGCGTCCCTGCGCTCCGACCTGCCCTTCTTCCGCCGCAACGAGGAAGCGACGCTCGCCGCGGCGCAGCTCGGCGTCTTCGTCTTCATCATGACCGGCCTGGTCTACGAGACGCAGCATCGGACGAATGCGGAGATCGGCGACTATGCCGATGCGCTCTACTTCACCGTCACCGCGCTGACGACGACCGGCTTCGGCGACATCACCCTGCCGGGAACGACGGGGCGGCTGCTCTCCGTCGTCATCATGCTGGCCGGGGTCACGCTGTTCCTGCGGCTGGCCCAGGCATTGTTCCGGCCGAACAAGGTGCGCTTCCCCTGCCCCTCCTGCGGGCTGCAGCGGCACGAGCCGGACGCCGTGCACTGCAAGGCCTGCGGCGTGGTGCTGAACATCCCGGACGAGGGGCGCGTCTGACCCGCCAAGGCTGACTTGCGGACGGGCAGGTGGGTGGTAACCAAACACCAACCGCCAGGAGACATCCGATGCGCACCGCCGCCCTGACCCTTGCCGCATCGCTAGCCCTTGCCATGCCTGCCGTGGCGCAGCAGGCCTGCCCGGGGCACATCTCCTCGACCGCCATCTCTCCCGTGCCCGCCGGCACGCGCATCGCCGTCTCGCTGCGCGACGACAGCCCGAGCCAGGTGCGGCTGCGCGACGCCGTCTATGCCCGGCTGCAACGCGCGGGGCACCCCACCGGGGAGCCGGCGGCCTTCACCCTGTCCTGGCGCGGCAGCCTCGGCGCCGGCGGCGGCACGACCGGGGCCACGCGCGCCGACACGATGTTCAACCAGCAGAGCCGCTTCCAGGACAGCGACGATCTCGGCTGGATGCGCGACGTGCCCCGCACCGCGCGGCGTCCTGGCGTTGGGCCGGTGCGGCTGACCGGGTCCGTCGAACTCCGCGACATCGCCACCCGCCGCGTCGTCTGGACCGCGGTCTTCAGCTGCGACCGGCAGGATACCGGGGAGGCCGCGCTGATCGACACCCTGGCCGGAGCCGTGGTGCCTATCCTCGGGCAGACCGTGGCCGGCCGGCCCTTCTGAACGGGATCTGAGATTTTTCGCTTGGCGTGCGTCCGTCCGCCAAGCATCCTTCCCGAGTCGCCTGACGACACGAAGAACGACTCTGGGAGAAACGTTTATGAATCGCCGCCTCGTGCTGGGTGCCGCCGCCTCGGCGCCCATGCTTGCTGCGCCTGCTCTCGCGCAGACACAGAACCCCGAAATCCGCTGGCGCGCACCGTCCAGCTTCCCGAAGAACCTCGACATCCTCTACGGCGGCCTCGAGTACCTCTCGAAGCGCGTGGCGCAGATGACGGACAACCGCTTCCGCATCCAGCCCTTCGCCGCCGGCGAGATCGTGCCGGCCCTGCAGATCCTCGACGCGCTGCAGCAGGGCACGGTGGAATGCGGCCAGACCGCCAGCCTCTACTACGTCGGCAAGGACCCGACCTTCGCCGCCTTCACCGCCATCCCCTTCGGGATGAACATGCGGCAGATGAGCGCCTGGATGCGCGAGGGCGGCGGCAACCAGCTCGCGGCGAAGCTCTACCGCGACTACAACGTCGTCGGCATTCCCTTCGGCGATACCGGCACGCAGATGGGCGGCTGGTTCCGCAAGGAGATGCGGACCCTCGACGACCTGAAGGGCCTGAAGTTCCGGATCTCCGGCTTCGCCGGGCACATGTTCAACAAGCTCGGCGCCAATGCCATCCAGATCCCGGGCGCCGACATCTACCCCGCGCTGGAGCGCGGCACGATCGACGCCGCCGAGTGGATCGGCCCCTATGACGACGAGAAGCTCGGCTTCGCCCGCGTCGCCCGCTACTACTACGCGCCGGGCTTCTGGGAAGGCTCCTCGCGGGGCGTCTTCATGATCAACCAGCGTGCCTATGACACGCTACCCGACGCCTACAAGCACGTGCTCGACGTCGCCTGCGGCGAGGCGACCATGAACATGGCCGCGCAGTACGACGACGCCAATCCGAAGGCGCTGCGCCGCCTGATCGCCGGCGGCGCGCAGCTTCGCGCCTGGCCGCGCGAGATCATGCAGGCGGCCTGGAAGGCGGCGAACGACCTCTACGAGGAGACGGCGGCGCAGAACCCGCGCTTCAAGGAGCTCTGGGCCAGCTACAAGCCGTACCGCGACGAGCAGTTCCAGTGGTTCCGCGTCTGCGAGAACTCCTACGAGAACTTCACCTTCGCCGCCGCCGCGCGCTGATCCCGGTCTCCGGGGCGCCGCCGTGCTGATCGTGCTCGGCGGCCTGCCCGGGACGGGCAAGACCACCCTCGCCCGGCTGCTCTCCGCGGAGCGCCGGGCGACTTGGCTGCGCATCGACCTGATCGAGCAGGCGATGCGCGACAGCGGCAGCCTGGCCGGCGATGTCGGCCCAGCCGGCTATATGGCCGCCTACGCCCTGGCCACGGCGAATCTCCGCCTGGGCCAGGACGTCGTCGTCGACTGCGTGAACCCGCTGCCGGTGACGCGGGATGCCTGGCGCCGCGTCGCCGTGGAAGCTGGCGCTGCCTTCGCCGACATCGAGATCCGCTGCTCCGACCCGGCCGAGCATCGCCGCCGGGTGGCGACGCGCGCCGGCGACATCCCGGGACATGCGCTGCCGGACTGGCAGGCCGTGATGGGGCGCGACTACGCGCCGCACCCCGGCGCCATGGCCGCCATCGACACCGCCGGCCAGGAGGTCGCCGCCTCGCTCGCCACGCTGCGCGCGGTGCTGGGGGACTGCCGCGGCCCGGCCGACCGGGGCTAAGCTGCCTGCCTCCTGGGAAGGAAACGCCGCCATGAAGATCGACCACGTCTCCCTCACGCTGTTCGCGTGGGAAGGCATCCCGCCCACCAGCTACCACGCCGCCTCCATCCAGACCGGCGGGCGCTCCGCGCTCGGCCTGCTGCGCATCCGCACGGATACCGGCGTGGAGGGCCATGCCTTCCTCGGCTCGGCCACCCACACCGCGGAGAATGACGGGCCCGGGCTGATCCGGTTCCTCAAGCCCATCCTGATGGGCAAGGACCCGCTGGACCGTGAGGCGATCAACGCACGCCTCTGGCCCTGGACGCGGACGGTGACGGTGCGCTCGATCGGCGCGGTGGATGTCGCGCTCTGGGACATCGCGGGCAAGGTGGCGGGGCTGCCGATCCACCGGCTGCTCGGCACCACGCGACATTCCATCGGCGCCTATGCGTCCAGCGCGCGCCTGCCGTCGATCGAGGCCTATGCCGAGGAAGCCGTGGCGTTCCGCGATGCCGGCTGGAAGGGCTACAAGATCCATCCGCCGCAGGACCCGCCGCTCGACATCAAGGTGTGCGAGGCAGTGCGGAAATCGGTCGGCGACGACTACACCATCATGCTCGACAGCACCTGGGCCTATGATTTCCCGGCGGCGATGAAGGTCGGCCGCGCGGCGGAGCGGCTGGGCTTCCTGTGGTACGAGGATCCGCTGCACGACCAGGACATCACCAGCTACGTCAAGCTCCGGCAGAAGCTGGATATCCCGATCCTGGCGACGGAATACCCGCAGACCGGCCTCGAATCCTATGCGCCCTGGATCATGCTGCAGGCGACCGACTATCTTCGCGGCGACGTCGCGGTGAAGGGCGGCATCACCACGCTGATGAAGACCGCGCACCTCGCGGAAGCGTTCCGCATGAACTACGAGGTCCATCACGGCGGCAACAGCCTGAACAACGTCGCCAACCTGCATGTCTGCATGGCGATCAAGAACACCACCTTCTTCGAGGTGCTGCTGCCCGACGGCGCGCACAAATACGGCCTGGCGAAGGAGATCGTGGTGGACCGGGACGGGCTGGTGCATGCGCCGACTGGCCCGGGCCTGGGTGCGGAGATCGACTTCGACCTGATCAAGGCGAAGACCATCGCGGTCCTGGAATAGCCCGTCCGCGCAGGTCGCGCTTGCCGTTCCCCGCCGGGGCGGCGAAAAGCCCTGGCGTGGAGCCCACCCCCCGAGCCCTGACCCTGGCTGACCTCGCCGCCACCGAGCGCCTGGCGGCACGCCTCGCCGCGCTCGCCCGCCCCGGCGACGCGATCCTGCTGGAAGGCTCGCTCGGCGCCGGCAAGAGCGCCTTCGCCCGCGCCTTCCTGCGCGCCGCCAGCGGCGACCCGGCGCTGGAGGTGCCATCCCCCAGCTTCACCCTGGTGCAGGGCTATGACCTGCCGAGCGGCCCAGGGGAGACTATCGAGGCGCAGCATTTCGACCTCTACCGCCTCTCCGGTCCCGGCGAGGTCGCGGAACTCGGCTGGCACGACGCCAGGCGGGGCATCGTACTGGTGGAGTGGCCGGACCGCCTCGGCCCGCTGCGTCCGGCCGGCGCGCTGACCATCGCGCTCGCCCATGGCGCGACGGAGGACGAGCGCCTCGCCACCCTCACCGGCTGGGACGACCGGCTGGATCGGGCACTCGCGGCATGAGGGACGCTGCCGATTTCCTCGCCGCGCATGGCTTCGGCGCCGCCACCCTGCAGCCCCTGCCCGGCGATGCCGGCTTCCGCCGCTATGCGCGCCTGCTGGGCGGCCCGCGCCCCGCGCTGCTGATGGACGCCCCGCCGCCCGAGGACGTCCGCCCCTACCTCGCGATCGGCGCCCATCTGCGCCGCCTCGGCCTGTCCGCGCCGGAGGTGTTCGCCGCCGACGCCGACCGCGGCCTGCTGGTGATCGAGGATCTCGGCGCCGCCACCCATGCCGACCTGCTCGATGCCGGCGCCGACCCAGCACCGCTCTACGCCGAGGCCGCGGAGGTGCTGGCCGCGCTGCACGACGCCCCGCCGCCGCCCGGCCTGCCCGATTGGGATGCGGCGGCGATGGCGCGGGCGACGGCGGCGACCGTCCTCGAGTGGTGGTGGCCCGCCGCCTTCGGCACAACGCCCGCCGATGCGGTGCGCACGGATCTCGCCGCGGCGCTGCACGCGATGCTCGATCCCTTCGCCGCGCGGGGCTTCGTCCATCGCGATTTCTTCCCGGCGAACCTGCTGCGCATCGCGGACCGCGACGGCGCCCGCCGCACCGGCATCATCGACTACCAGGATGCTGGCCTCGGCAATCCCGCCTACGACCTGCTCTCGCTGGTCGAGGATGCGCGGCGCGACGTCGCGCCGGCAGCGCGGGACGCCGCCATCCGGGCCTATCGCGCGCGGCGGCCGCTCGGCGACCTCGATGCCGCGCTGGCGGTGCATGGCGCGCAGCGGCACCTGCGGGTCGCCGCGCTCTGGGTGCGCCTCGCGCTCCGCGATTCCAAGCCGCGCTACCTGGTGCATGGCCCGCGCTGCTGGGCGCTGCTCGACCGCGCGCTGGAGCATCCCGCCTGTGCGCCTCTGCGGGCCTTCCTGGACCGCCACGTGCCGCGCGATCTCCGGCGCAACCCGGAGCGATTGGAGACAGCCGCGTGATCACCCTGACCCATGGCATGGTGCTCGCCGCCGGCCTCGGCCTGCGCATGCGGCCGCTGACTGAGACCACGCCGAAGCCGCTGCTGACACTCGGCGGGCGGACATTGCTGGACCAGGCGTTGGACCGGCTGGAGGCGGCCGGCATCGGCGATGCCGTGGTGAACGCGCATTGGCTGCCGGATCAGGTCGCCGCCGCCGTCGCCGCCCGCACCGCGCCGCGCTGCACCCTGCAGCGGGAGGAGACCTTGCTGGAAACCGGCGGCGGCGTGCTGCGCGCCCTGCCGCATCTCGGCCCTGGCCCCTTCGCCGTCGCCAATGGCGACAGCGTCTGGCTCGACGGGCCGACGCCGGCACTCACCCGCATGGCCGCCGCCTTCGACCCGGCGCGCATGGACGCGCTGCTGCTGTTGGTACGCGCCGCGCAGGTCGATGCCGAGGTCGGGCGCGGCGATTTCCTGATGGACCCGCTCGGCGCGCTGCGCCGGCCGAAGGAGCGCGAACTGGCGCCCTATATCTTCGCCGGCGTGCAGATCCTCTCGCCCGGGCTGTTCGAAGGCGCGCCGGGACCGGATGTGCCCTTCAGCCTCAATCGCGTCTATGATCGCGCGATGGAGACCGGGCGGCTCTTCGGCCTCGTGCATGACGGGGTGTGGTTCCACCTCTCGACGCCGCCGGACCTGGAGCGGGCGGAGGCAGCGCT
>JAIYAI010000371.1 GCA_027489135.1 Acetobacteraceae bacterium | reverse complement strand
GTGATGCCAAATGGTTGACTGGCCCACACCTGCGGCGCTTTTGCCCTGATGCGACCTACCCGGGGAGGCCCGGTCACCACGTGTCAGCGGCGTTGCATCAGGCGTCGCACGGCCCGCAACGGCGCCGTGACCCGCCAGGAAGTCGACCGGTAAACATCCTGCAACTCACGCTGCACATCACGTGTCGCCCGGTCCGGGACGTGCTCCTGCATGCTCCGCTTCGCCTCGGCCATGGTCCGGTCGAGGCGGTATTCGAACTCATCCCTGAACGACATCGCGTCGAGCAACTCGGACACCAGCGACGCGCTGTCCGGCTCACCATCGGCCAATGCCAGGGCGCGCCGTGCGGTGCCGATGGCCCGGGCCGTCTCCTCCAGGAAGAAGCGGCGGTTCCGGCCATCCGGCTCGAGGTAGGTGCCCTCGCACCACTCGTTCCAGGAATGCAGGAAGACCAGCCTCTCGTCTGGCGGGTAACGCCGCACGCTGTCGATCAGCACCTGCGTGAGCCAAAGCCGATAGGCGCTCCCCTCGCCGTTGACGTGAACGATGGCCCGGTTGCCATAGCGGGCGGTGTTGTCCCAGGGCAGCATGACCGTGCGGAAGCGCTTGTAGTCCGGCACGGGCCGACCGGCATGCAGACGGGCGAAGCGCTCGTAATCGACGATGTATCCCTCGAAATCGCGCGCCAATCCCGGCATTTCGGACCGGCTCTTCGTCACCTCGCTGGGAATTATGTTGGCGGGGATCTCGTAGGCCGCGTCGAATCCAAAGTGGCGCGGGTGCTGCGGATGCGGTGTCCAGTCGTCGACCATGACCAGGTAGAGCCCGGGGAAGCCGTGCCGCTCCGCCGCTTGGCGCCATCGTTCCGTCGTCGCCAGGGCATCCTCGAGCAGGTGCACCTTGTAGACCATCAGGACCGGCTTGCCGTCGATGCGCACATAGCGCGGGTCGTCGAAGACCGGCAGCAACGTGTCCAGGAAGATCGCATCGTCTTCCGCGGAATGCTTCTGCGCGATGATCACCTCCCGGTCACCACCGTCCCAGCGCTTGCTCCAGTTCTCGTTCGCCCAGAGATACAGGAACGGGAAATCGTGCTTCGAGTTCAGGAAGGCCGCGAGCGGGTCGTGCAGCAGCTTCTTGCCGGCGAAATAGTAGTAATAAAAGCAGAACCCATCGATCCCGTACTGCCGCGCCAGGTCGATCTGCGCGTCCAGCACGGATGTCGCGCGCAGATCGTAGTAGCCGAGTTCCCCCGGGATGCGCGGCTGGTAGTGGCCGGTGAACAGCGGCTTCGCCTTGACGACGTTGTGCCACTCGCTGAAGCCCGGGCCATGCGCCCAGTCGTTCTCTGGAATCGGATGGAACTGCGGCAGATAGAAGGCGAAGGTCCGCGGCGCGCCCGCGACCGGTGCCCGTCGCGCCGGCGCGGCGCCGACCTCCGTTGCGCGGAACCGCGGCAACGCGGCCGCGACGTTGTCACTTGTCGCCGCAACGTCGCTGCCCCGACGCGGCGGCAGGCCCGCCTCGTCGGTCGGACAGGGTGAACGGCCCTCGGCCTGGCCGACGGCCAGGTAATGCGCCTGCGGCGCCATGCCCGAAGCCAGGACATCCTCGTATTGCGCCGCATACCAGCCGGCATCGAAAGGTGCCGTCGCGGCGCCGGGCGCCAAGCGGGGCTCGCCTTGCACAGGACGGGGAAGCTTCGGCAGGCGGGCGACATAGGCGACGGCCTCCCAGACCTCGGCCTCGGCGATATCCCGCACGGGCCGGCCGAGGGAGCGAACCAGCTTCACGTCCTGCGGGTCGGACGCGAAATATCCGCTGTAGGGCGTGTAGGAGCCGAAGTAGCCGAGCTTCCCGAGGAGAATCACGGCGGGCACTTTCGCCGCATTGGCCAGGTGCGCCGGCCCACTGTCGACGCCAATGAATATCGATGCGCGGCGGATCACCTCGGCGGAGTGCAAGATCGGGACCCGATTGAAGAGCGAGACGGAGCCGGGGGGGAGGGCAAGCTCGTGACTGCGGCGCCCGCCGCCGATCTCGACGACGGGCAGGCCGAGTTCGTCGGTGACGCGGCGCAGCAGCGCCGCCCACTTCCCGGGTTGCCAATCCTTCTCCGCATTGTTCGATTCGAGATGCACCGCGCAGAAGCGTTCGGGCAGGTTCAGCGCGTCCACGGCCGCGCGATGCGCTGCCGATATGTGGACCAGGGGATGGCCAGACAGGACCGGCAATCCCGCACCCAGGGAGAAGGCCTCAAGCAGACCACCGTAGTCGAACCACTGATACGCATTCACGAAGGGGTTGCCGGTCCGCTTGAACAAAGGAATCCGGCAATGCTCGCAGATACGCAGGTTGACATGCAGGTCGACGACCCGCGCGAAGTCCTCGTGCTTGGTCAGCTTGATCCAGTCGGTGAGGCAGTCGACGACCCGCGTCTCATCGATATGGGGGTTGGCGTCGATCAACTCGCGGTATGGCGCGGACACCACCCATGTGATCTTCTCCGTCGGGTAGCGGGCACGCAGGTAACGCGACACCGGCTCGCAGGCCACGATGTCGCCCAGGTGCTCGATCAGACCGACGACGATGCCGCCGGAGCCGCGCTTCGCCGCTTCACTCGAAGAACCGCCCATACACCACCCTCGCTCGCGACCCTAGTGGGCGGCCCCGCGGACACCACAACGCCCGCCATGTTCCGGCTCGTCATGCTGCGCCCGTGCGGCGCCTGCGTGATCCGGTCAAGGGCAAGCGAGAACATCAAGCCGCCAGCAGCACCTGGCTGCTGATGCGCCGCGCATCCTGAAGGGTCGTACGCAGCCTTGGCGGACGGGCGCTGACTGCCGATCTTCTCCAATCAGTACCGCCGAGCTTCAGGACAGGCTTGAACCTCGCCGGCTTGACCTTCGCAACCGTGCGCGCCCGCGTGATATCATGCCTTCGCCACCTTGCAAGTTCCAGCGATGCCGTCGCACGGGCGCATCAGGTATGCCCGGGCGGTCGGGACCAGCGCCCGTCCCAGCGGTCCGCCACATTGCCCAAGTCCGTGTTTCACGCCAAAGCGATCACGAAAGCACGAAGAGGTTCGGAAGTGCGATGAGCGTCGTGGACCAGTCGGACCGCATCCTCGTCTGCCGCCACGGCGAGATCGAAACCTTCGAGAGGGATTCAGGTGCCGTATCGGCGTCGCTGCGCGCCTACGGGGAATGGGCCGAGAACGAACTCCGCTTTCTGCGCCGCTTCATCCGGAAGGGCGGCACGGTCGTAGACGTCGGCGCCTATATCGGAACGCATGCCGTCGCCTTTGCTGCGGCGGTTGGCCCGTTGGGGCGGGTCATTGCCATGGAACCGCAGGCGGCGTCCTTCGAACTGCTATCCCGCAACATCGCACGCAACGGCCTCGCCCAGGTTCAGGCTGAACAGGCGGCAGCCGGGTCGGCGACGAGCGAGATAACCATCCGCGCCATCGATCCGGCGACAACGGGCAGCTTCGGGTCCCAGGCGCTCGCCCCGCCTGACGATCGGCACCCCGCGCTCGTCGTGCCTGTGATGACACTCGACTCGCTCGGGCTCGCCGCCTGCGATCTGATCAAGATCGATGTGGAAGGGCACGAGGACGGCGTGATCGAAGGCGCGGCCGCGACCATCGGGCGGCACCAGCCACTTGTATATGCCGAGTGCAACTCGCTGGAGGATGGGCTGCGCGCCTGGCAGTGCCTCAAAAGGATTGATGGCCTTTCGGTCCGCCTTCACGTGGTGAAAGCGTTCAATCCGCAGAACTTCCGGCAATTCGGCACTAATATCTTCGGTGAGGGGCGAGAGGCTGCTCTGGTCGGCTACTTCGCGCGGCACCTCCCCGATCTGGACGGGATTCCGAAGGGACCGGAGTCTCTCTTGCTTGAGATTGGCACCGCCGACGATCTGGCCCTAGGCCTGCTGCACAAGCCGCAATACAAGGACGAGGTGCTGTCACAGGGCGCAGCGGCACGCAGCGGGGGCACCGCATGGCTGTCGGCGCAGAGCGGGGACGATGCGAGGGCATCCCGCGCCCTGCTCGTCGAACGAGAGGCCGCACTGGTTGCCAGCGAATCCGCCCTGGCCGCCGCGACCGACGAGGTCGCGGTACTGCATGCCCAACTGGCCGCCGCGACCGGCGAGGTCGCGTCATTCCGCGCCCAGATCGCGGCGAGGCAGCGCCGCCTTGAAGCCGCCATCGACGCTGCACGCCAAGCCGAACGGGATCGCGCGGCCATGCTGCGGTCGACCTCGTGGAAGATCACCGCCCCGCTCCGGCGCCTAGCCGGCGGCGGCGCCACGCGGCCTACGACCCCGCCTGCGATCCTTGGCGAGCTTGAGTCTGCGCCGGCTCAGTCGACCGTTCGCGGCTCGCTGGAGCAGGCGGGACGGTTCTGTGTCACTGGCTGGGCACAGGATCAACTCATGCCGAATGAGAGGCTGACCGCCACCATTCACCTGGGTGAGAAACCGGTCGCCGCGGTGCTCTGCCACGAGTACCGGAGCGATCTCGCGGCGTCGGGTATCGGCGACGGGTGCCATGCCTTCTCCCATACCTTCGCCAGCCCGTTGAGCGAGGAGGACGCTGCCCGGATTCGCGTGGTCGTAGCGGGAACCGAGATCCCACGCTTACCACAGATGCGGCGGTCGGCCCGCTCCCCCTTCGTGCTGCCGAGCGGGCTCAGCACGCCGGAGAGCTACGCGAGTTGGGCCGGTATCGATTTCTCCCAGTACGGAGAGCAGGCCCATATCCTTCGCTACTTCGAGGAACATGGCTCGGCACCTCGCTTCGTCATCGATCTCGGCGCCTATGACGGTGAGATCGGCAGCAATTCGCGTGCCCTGATCGTGCAGGGCTGGGCGGGGTTACTGGTCGAACCGGATCCCCGCACCTTCGCGCGCCTTGCCATACTCTACGCGGAGCGGCCCGATGTGATGTGCCTGCGCTGCGCCGTCTCGGACACGCCTGGCCATCTCGATATGCAGTTCACCACCGGACCGGTCGACACCTCGACCGAGGAGGCCTGGAAGTATGCGCAGGTGAATACGCTGGAGACTGGCATGGCGGGTCGCGTCGCGGCGGAGCTCGGCTACCAGTACGTGCGGCATCCCGTACCTGTTGCGACCCTGGAGAGCGTTCTCGACTGGGTGCATGCGCCACGCGAGGTCGGGTTCCTATCCATCGACTGCGAGGGGGTCGATGTGAAGATCGTCAGGTCCATGGATTTCAGCCGATGCCGGCCCTGGCTGATTTCCGTCGAATGCGACGACTCATCGCGGCCCATGATGGACGCCGCGCTGCGCCCTGCGGGCTACGAGGAATATGCCCGCACGCAGGCGAACACGCTGTTTCGCTGGCACGGCGCGGAGGCGACCTAACCTCCCCCGAACTCTTCAGGCCGCGACCGATGCACCTGCCGCGGCCCGCGTCGCCGGTGGCGCCACCAGTCCACCCCCGGGCCAAGGCCCAGCAGCGGCGCGGCGGCCAGCGTCGCCAGAGCGAAGCCCGCCGCCCAGAGCCGCGCGCCGAGCACGAAGCAGGCGACCGTCAACCCCGCCAACGCGCCGACCAGGCCCGCCGCGGCGGCAACCGCCAGAACCAGCCGCCGATGCCGCGGCCCGAGCCATTCCATCGGCGGCGCCGCGGCGTCGCGGGTATGCGGCGTGCCGTCCGGGGCGACCTCGTAGAGGCGGGACGGGTCGATCTCGAAGCCGGGACGCTCCGCCGTCAGCGGCGGATCACCACGAAGCGCACGCCCTCCGGCACCTCGCCCCGGGCGCGGGCGCGCCGGAGCCGCCACCAGAGCGATCCGAAGGCGATCAGCCCCGCACCGATCAGGATCGGGATGAGGAAGCCGATGAAGATGATCGCCAGCGCCACCAGCACGAAGCCGCCGGCGGCGGCGGTCAGCAGCGCCGCGGCGCTGCCGACGCGCGTCAGCACGCGGTCGAGCCAGGTTTGCGGCGGCAGCGGCCCGGCGCTGCCGGGCCCGTCGCGGAATTCACCCTCCGGGGTCATGTCCAGGATGGGCGGGGAGGCAGGGCGCCGGTCGTTCATGCGGGACAAAATTGCCCGCCCCGTGCCGCGGTTCAAGGGCGATCCGCAATCGGCCCGGGCTGCGTAACATATCGCGACAGGCAGGCGGTGCTGGGCGGGCGCGGGCCGCACCGGTATCCTGGCCAGGATACCCCCGGGAACTGTCGCCATGCGCCGCCTGCCGATGCTCAGCCTGCTCGCCGCCATGGCCTTGGCGACACCCGCCGCCGCGCAACCCGCCGTCTATAACCCCTGGGGCGGGCCCGACAGCCCGGGCGGGATCTTCGGCGGCGACCCGCTGGACGCCGACACGGACCGCGACCAGCGCGTCACCCCGGACGAGTTCTGGACCTGGCTGCGCGCCCGGGCGACCGGCCGCGACCTAGATCGCAGCAACGGCCTGTCGCCGCAGGAACTCGGCATCAAGCCAACGGACCGCCGCGGCCAGGCCTGGTTCCGGGCCGCCGACCGCGACGGCAGCGGGCATCTCAGCCTCGACGAGATCGAGTTCTGGTCAGGCATGAGCTTCCGATTCCACGACATCAATCGCGACAACGTGCTGACGCCGCCGGAGGTCACGCCGCGGCCGCGGCGGTCACGACCGCCAGCGGTGCCGACGAACCCACCGCCCGGCTAGTCCTCCCGCCTGCCCTGGAAGATCCCGACCGCGATCTGCACCGCGCCGAAGCTGAGGCCGGCGAAGAACCACAGCATCAGCAGCGGCCAGGGATGGCCCTCGGTCCGTCGCAGCAGCGTCGCCAGGCCGCCCGGATCGGCCCAGAGCACCAGGCCGAGAAAAAGGGTCGAGAGGCCGAAGCCGACCCCGGCATGCAGCAGGACGAAGCGCAGCGCCGCGCTATTCAGGCCGCACCACCAGCGTCGTGCCGTCCACGCCCTCGACCCGGACGCGCAGGGTCCCGCCTTCGGGCACGCGGACGTCGCGCGGCAGGCGCGCGGGCCAGTCCGAATCGCCGAGGCGGACGCGGAGACCGGGCGCCCCGTCCTCCACCAGCAGCATCCCGCTGCGACCGACCAGGCCGGCCTCCGGCGTGTTCACCGGGTGCCGCTTCGGCCGCGCGGCACGCAGCTTGAGAGCAAGGCCGATGCCGCCGCCGAGCAGCACGAGGAAGACGATGCTGGTCGCGCCGAAGCCAGGGGCGAGCGCCAGCACGAAGAGTCCCGTCCCGATCGCCGCCAGCCCGACCCAGAGCAGGAAGGCACCGGGCAGGACAAGCTCGCCGCCCAGCAGCACGAGCCCGACCAGGATCCAGATCAGCCCAGGTTCCATGCCCTGCGCCCTCAGCTCTGGCCCCAGGGGCCGGGCTGGCCGGCAGGCGGATAGCCGCCGGTGGAGGGCACCGAGGCCGGGGGCGGCGCGGCGCCGCCGGGACCGCCGCCGCGCGGCTCCACCCGCAGCAGTTCCAGCGCCGCGGTGATGCCGCCGGCGAGGCCTGCCGCTTCCATCGGTACCACCACCAGCTTGTTCGCCGGGTTGGTGCCGAGCGCCTCGAAGGCCTTCACGTACTTGTCCGCGATGAAGTAGCGCAGCGCGTCGCCGCCGGCGCCGGAGGCCGCGGCCGCGACCATCTTCGTCGCCTCGGCCTCCGCCTGGCCGGAACGCTCGCGCGCCTCGGCATCGCGGAAGGCGGCTTCGCGCCGGCCCTCGGCGGCCAGGATCAGCGCGGCCTTCTCGCCCTCCGCACGGAGCAGGGTCGCGCGCCGCTCGCGCTCCGCAGTCATCTGCAGGTTCATCGCCCGCACCAGGTTCTCCGGCGGCTCCACCTTGCGCAGTTCGACGCGGCTGACCTTCATGCCCCAGGGCTCGGTCGCGCCGTCGAGGATGGTCAGCAGCGAGGAGTTGATGCGCTCGCGCGAGGAAAGCGTCTGGTCGAGGTCGAGCTCGCCGATCACGGCGCGGATATTGGTCATGGTCAGCGCGGTCAGCGCCTGGCGCAGGTCCTGCACGGCATAGGCGGCCTTCGCGGGCTCCATCACCCGGTAATAGACGATGCCGTCCACCGCGACCGAGGCATTGTCGCGCGTGATCACCGACTGTTCGGGGATATCGAGCACGACCTCCTGCACGTTCAGCCTGCGGCCGATCTGGTCGACGAAGGGGATGATCAGGTTCAGCCCGGGCTGCAGCAGGCGGGTGAAGGCGCCGAAGCGCTCCACCGTCCAGACTTCGCCTTGCGGGATCGTCTTGATGCCGCGCCAGGCGGTGACGACCGCGAGCAGCAGCAGGACGACAAGGACGATGGTCACGTCGGTCATCGGGCGGGGCCCCTCCAGCGTCGCCCAGGATACAGGACCGCCTACGGTTCCGCGAGACGGGCGAAGGCCGCGGCGGAGTCGGCATCGGCCGGGAAGAACAGCTTGATCCGCAGTTCCTCCAGCGTGACGTCCTGCGGCGTGCCGAAGGTCGACAGCATGCTCATGTAGGAGAGCCGCAGGTCGCCCTTGCGCAGCCGCACGGTCATGGCGGGCGCGGAGGGCGATGGCGGCTCCGCCCGGCGCAGGGCCGGCGTGCCGGGATAGGCCATCAGCTCCTCCAGCAGCCGCGCCGCGCCGGCGCGCAACGGGCCGGCCGCGGCCTCCAGTGCCAGGCGCAGCAGCACGTCGCGCGCCACCTCCTCCCAGTTCTCGACGAAGGGGCGGAGCAGGCCGGGGTGGAAAAGCAGCTTCATCGCGTTCAGCGCGGCTGGCCCCGCGGCGCGCGCGGCCGCCTCGCCGACGAAGGCGAAGACCATGCGCATCGCCGGGCCGTTCGCCATGCGGATGGTCCAGGCGCTGTCGGCGACCAGCGCCGGATAGGGCTTCTGCTGGTCGAGGATGCGGCGGAGCATGGGCTTCACCCCATCCGACGGCAGCGCGTCGAAGGCGGTCTCCGTGAAGGCGGGGGCGAAGCCGGCGGCGTCCAGCATCTCGTTGCGCGCACGAATGGGAAGATCGAGGGTCTCGGCCAGGCGCAGCAGCACGGCGCGGGACGGCGCGGCGCGACCGGTCTCGATGAAGCTGAGATGGCGGGGGGAGATGCCGGCCTCCAGCGCCAGCGCCTCCTGCGTCAGGGCCCGCGCGCCGCGCCAGCGCCGCAGCAGCACGCCCACCGGCGTGCGGCGCAGCGAAGCCGGCGCATCGGCAACGGGCATGTCGGGCGGGGCCATGGCGTCTCCGGCAGGGGGCGGCCGCTGGGGGCAGCGTGGCGTTTCTTACCTCCGGCGTCATGGAACCACGCACCGGCATGGCGAGACTTCGCGCGGGGCGCCTGCCCCTTCAACCCCCGGACGAGGGATGCCCCATGCCGCTGGCCATCAACGACACCGAGACCCTCTTCGGCCTCCAGGGCCGCCGCGGCACGGACGGCGCCGATGCCTTCATCGCCGGCTTCGGCAACGGCGTGGGCGGCGGCAACGGGCGGCCCGGCGGCACCGCCGCGATCAACCGCAGCACCACCACCCTCACCGGCGATGCCGGCGACGACAGCGTGCGGATGACCCTGGTCGCCTCCGGCGGCTCCGGCGGGGGCGGCGGCCGTGGCGGGGCCGGGCTGCCGCCCATCTCCACCGCCTCCTCCCAGTTCGGCGCGACCTTCCAGAACAGCTTCCTCAATTACGGCGGCAACACCGATGGCGGCGCCGGCGGCCGGGGCGGTGGCGCGGGCGGCGGCAGCGTCCTCTCGACCGCGCTCGTCATCGACCTGCTGGCGACGCCGGGCGGGAACGATCTCGTCGATATCGACGCCCGGGCGACGGGCGGCACGGGCGGCGGCGGCGGCCTCAGCGGGGGCGGGGGCAACGGCGGCCCCGGCACTGTCCAGCAGACATGGCAATACGGCGTGCCCGGCAACTACTACACCATCACCAACGAGGTCAGCTCCGCCCGCGGCGGCGAATCCGGCAATGGCGGCACCTCCGTCGCCGCCGCCCGGGGCGTCGTCCTGTTCGAGCAGCTGACGGTGCTCGGCGAGACGCTGACGATGCGGCTCGAGGGCACCGCCCATGGCGGCCACGGCGTGGGCGGCCAGTCGCCGCTGCAGCATGCCACCGGCGGCAGCGTGGCCGACGCGCTGTCGGGCCGGACCGGTGCCGCCGGCGGCGCAGCCGTGGCGCGGGTGACGGAGCTCGGGGTCACCGCGACGCAGGCGCTCGACCTCGACGTCACGCTGGCCAGCTTCGGCGGCTTCGGCGGCGGCGGTGGCATCGGCGCGAACGCCGTGGCCGCCAGCCAGGTCGTCACGATCCTCACCAACGACGTCGGCACCACGAACAACAACGTCCTCTACGGCAGGGCCGGCAATGGCGGCGATGGCGGCGATGGGGGCGCGGCGACGACGGTCTTCACCCTCGCCACCATCGTCGGCTCCGCGAACGGCGACCGGGTCGCCATCGACCTGCGCGCCCAGGGCGGCCAGGGCGGCAGCGGCGGCCTCGGTGGCCTTGGGGCGGCGAGCAGCATCGTCGTCACCGGCACGCCCGGCGAGGTGCTGGAGACCACGTCGGTCCATGGCACGCCGGACGGTTCTGCAGGGATCGCCGGCCTGACGGGCAGCGGGGTGGTCCGGATGTCGGGCAACAGCATTTCCCTCGGTGACGGCGACGACAGCCTCGACATCATGCTCGCCATCACCGCCAGCCGGACGGCGACCTTCGTCGTGCAGCGCAACACGCTGGACGGCGGGCTGGGGACGGATGCGCTGACCTTCGGCGACTGGTTCTCCGAAGGCCAGCCGGACCTGCTGTTCAACGTCGCGCTCGGCACCTGGCGCATCGACGGGGCCGTCGCGGGCAACACGATGACGGGGTTCGAGCGCTTCACCGGCGGCGCCGGCGACGACCGCTTCATCGATGGCGACGGCGACCAGACCTATTCCGGCCGCGGCGGCGAGGACCGCTTCGAGTTCCTCGGCGGCCGCCCCGGCAACGATTCGGTGCTGCTGTTCGACAATGCCCATGACCTGATCGTGCTGCAGGGCTACGGGCCGACGATCGACGAGTTCGCCGAGGTGATCGCGGCGGCGAC
>JAIYAI010000191.1 GCA_027489135.1 Acetobacteraceae bacterium | reverse complement strand
GTCGCCAAGGCGGCGGCGGACGGGTACACGCTGCTCTCTGCCTCGGGTGGGCCGATCACCTTCGCACCGCTGGTGCAGCGGACGCCCTATGATCCGGAACGCGACTTCAGCCCCATCTTCGGCCTCGGCATCGCGCCCTATCTGCTGGTGACGCGGCCGCAGTTCTCGGCCGCCGACGGGCGGGCCTTCGTCGCGGCGCTGAAGGCGGCGCCGGGGCGGTACAGCTTCGCCTCCTCCGGCACAGGCGGGTCGCAGCACCTGATCACGGCGGTGTTCAACGCCCGCGCTGGCGTCGACACGCTGCATGTCCCCTTCCAGGGCAGTGCCGCGGCGATGGCGGCGCTGCTGAATGGCACCGTCGACTACGCGATCGAGACGCCCGCCGGCGCCTGGGCGCTGGTGCGCCAGGGGCAGTTGAAGTCCTTCGGCCAGACCCTGCCGCGCCCGACGGCGCTGCTGCCGGGCGAGCCGCCGCTGGCCGATAGCTGCGGTCTGCCCGGCTTCGGCATCGGCGGCTGGAATGGGCTGATGGGCCCGGCGGGGCTGCCGGAACCGATCGTCGCACGGCTGCTTTCGGTCATGCAGGAGGCGCTGGCCGATTCGGCCCTGCGGGCACGGCTGGAGCAGATCGGGCTGGAGCCCGAGGCGCGGGACCCCGCCGCCTTCGCCGCGCTGCTGCGCGAACAGCGCGACATTCTGCAGCCACTGGTGCGGCAGCTTGGCATCCGGGCGGAGTAGCTGGCGTCCTGGCCGCGGCCGTCGCAGCGGCCGACCGCGACGGCCAGGGATCAGCAGACCGTCGCCGAACTCAGGCCGCCTCCACCGCGTGCCAGCCCTTCCTGGCCCGGCCGCGCCAGCGATCCGTCTCCCCCGCCCAGCGCAGGCGGCCAAGCAGGTCGACCCCCGCATAGGCACCGACACCCTGGGCCTGCAGCGCGCCATCGGCGGAGACGGAACGGTAGGTGATGTGATGGTGCCCGTGCACCACCAGCCTCGCCCCCATGGCGCGGGCCAGGTCGTCGATCACCGCAAGGCCGTCGGAATGGCTCGACGGTGCCTCATGCGTCACCAGCACGTCGGCGCGCTGCTCGGCCAGCGCCGCCACGTCCTCGGGCCAGATCGCCACGGCGGCGAGGGATTCGCCGAGGCGCGCTGCGCTTTCCTCCGTCCAGCCCGGGCCGAGGATCGGCAGCAGGTGCGGCAATTCGCGCCGGCTGCGCAGCTTCGGTTCCCGCGGCGGCGCCCAGACATTGGGACGGAAGGTGCCGCCCAAGCCGGCGATGCGCACGCCGTTCACCTCCACCACGCGGCCATGCAGCGCGCCGGCGGCGGTCACCGGGTTGAGCGTGGGATCGACGAGCCTGGTCCACATCTCCGGCCCGCCATCGTAGTCGTGGTTGCCGAAGATCCAGTGCAGGCTGTCGGCTTCGGCCAACAGCGGCTCCGCCAGCACGTCCAGTGGCGCGTGGCATTCGAGGTCGCCGAGCAGCACCACATGCCGGCGCGGCTGGTTCAGGGCGCCGAGGCCCGTCACCACCTCCGCCCAACGGCGATGGACATCGCCGACGAAGACGATGCCGAGGTCGTCGAGGAAGCTCAGATCACGCCCTCCTCGGCCAGCGCCGCGACCTCGGCGGGGCTGTAGCCGCAGAGGTCGCCCAGCAGGCGGATATTGTCCTCCCCGTAGCAGGGGGCGCCGCGACGGGTCAGGCCCGCGGCATGGCCAGGCGTGACGGAGAGCTTCGCGGCCGGCAATTCCGTCACCGGCCATTGGCCGATCTTCGTGCCGGTCACCTCGGTCAGCCAGTCCAGCGCCGCAAGTTGCGGGTCGCGGTCGCAGCGGTCCTTAGCGTTCTGGCAGACGCCGGCGGGGACGCCGGCGGCCTGCAGCGCCAGCATCGCCGCATGCGCCTCCTGCCCGCTCGTCCAGGCCGTCACGGCGGCGTCGAGCGCGTCCTGGTTCGCCAGCCGCGCCGCCAGCGTGGCGAAGCGCGGATCATCAAGCCATGCGCCCTGCCCCGCCACACGCGCGAGGGCCCGGAACTCCGCCTCCTCGAAGCAGGCGATGGCGAGCCAGCGGTCCTCGCCCGCGCATCGGTAGGCGCCGTGCGGCGCCGCGGGCTTGTAGGGGGAGCGGTTGCCGATGCGGCTCCAGACCCGGCCATTGGCCGAATGGTCCAGCACCGGCACGCCGCCGAGGAAGATGCCGGATTCGCACTGGGAGCCATCGATCCACTGCCCCTGCCCGGTGCGGTCGCGGTGGAACAGCGCGCCCAGGATCGCCATGCAGAAGCCATAGGCACCCATCCAGTCGAGGTAGGAGTAGCCCCAGCCCGCAGGCATGGCGGGTTCCGGCAGCCCCGACATCTCCGAGGTGCCGGCGAAGGCCGCCGCCACCGGGCCGATGGTCCGGAAGCGCCCGTAGCGCCCGACCCCGCCCATGCCGGATTGCTGGACGTAGATGATGTCGGGCCGGATCGCCCGCAGCGCCGCGTAGCCGAGCCCGAGGCGCTGCAGCACGCCGGGCGAGAAGCCCTCCGCCACCACGTCGGACTGCGCGATCATGCGCCGCGCGATCTCGAGCCCCTTGGGGTGGCGGATGTTCAGCGACAGCCCGCTCTTGCCGGCATTCTTGTTGTTGAACTGCCCGCCCATGTCGTGGTCGGTCACCGGCTTCAGCGGGCCAGTCGCGGTGCGCCGCGCCTCCCGCCCGCCCACAGGCGCCATGGCGGCGAGGCGCGTATCCGGGTTCTCCTTCCACTCCACCTTGATCACGTCGGCGCCGAGCGCGGCGGCAAGGCGGGTGCCGCCGGCCGAGGCAAGGAACCAGGAGAAGTCGAAGATCCTGATGCCCTGCAGCGGGAAGGGCTTGCCGCGTTCGGACAGCGTCGCGGGCGCTGCGTCACGCGGCCGGGCCGGCACGGCAGGCACCGGGGCAGGTTCACGCAGGGCCGCCAGCACGGCCGCCGTATCCTCGCCGATCAGCGGCGCGCGGCGTCCGACCTGCCAGCGGGTCTCCGTGCTGAGCCATCGGCTGACCGGGTAGGTGAAGCTGCGCCCCTGCTCGGGGTGATCGACCTCGGCGAAGGTGCCGCGTTCCTGCCAGTGCGGATCCTCGGCGTTCTCGTGCGGCTTGCGCAGGGGCGCCCAGAGCAGCCCCGCCGCCTGCGCCTCCCGCCAGGGCAGGTCGGCCCAGGTATGGGCGCGGATGAAGCGCTGCACGACCTCCGTAATGTGGGCCGCGATTTCGTTCGGCCCGGCCGATCCGGGGACGTTGCGCGCCTTGTGGTCGGCCCCCTCGCCAGGGCGCACCAGGTCGGCCTGCATGCCGTAGCGCTCGAGGAAGGGCACGAGGTTGCCCTGGTCGCGCACGGAGACACCCGTGGCGATGCACCAGCGCCCGTCCTTGGTATGGCCGATGCTGGGCACGTGGGTCGGCGTCTCGCCGGCGTGGCGGCACGTCATGCGGTAGAGCGGCGCATGCCGCATCACCCAGGACATGACGTCGAGCTCGGGGTTCTTCGACACGGCCTCGTGCACGGCGAGGGAGACATACTGCCCCTCCCCCGTATGCAGCCGGTGCAGCAATGCGGCCAGGATGCCGACCATCAGCTGTTCCCCGGCGATGTGGTAGGCGTGCCAGAGCTGCGGCGCGATCGGCGGCAGGTCGTAGCGCTTCGCCGGGTCGGGATCGTAGCCGCAATTCATCATGATCCCGCCGAGCGCGAGATGCACGAGGTCGGATCCCTTGAAGTTCTTCCACGGCCCCGTGTCGCCGAAGGGCGTCATCCGCGCGACGACCAGCCGCGGATGGCGGGCCCGGATGGCGGCCTCGTCCAGGGCTCGATCCGTCGTCAGGAGGATGTCGGCACGGGCGAACAGCGCCTCCGCCTCCGCGCTGCCGGGCGCGATGACCGCGCTCCTCTTCGCGCGATTGTAGGTCCAGAAGTGCAGCGAGCGCTCCGGCCCGGGCTTGTCGCCGAGGAAGGGCCCGATGCGGCGGGTGGCGGCGCCCTCGGCTGGCTCCAGCTTCACGACCTCGGCGCCGAGGCCGGCGAGCATCAGCCCGGTATACTCCGCGCTCTCGTCGGCCAGTTCCACTACGCGCAGGCCCTGCAGCAGGCCGGGCGCATCGGCGGGCATGGCGCCGGGGCGCGTCTCGGTCGTGGCCATCTGGTGCTTTCCCCCCGGACCCAAATGCCGGGAGGCTACCCCGGCCCGCGCGCCTTGTCGCGGGCGGGTCCTGCGCAGCGTTCAGGCCGCGCCTGCACCGGATTCACTTCGTCCCGGGCACCGCTTCGGGCACAGATCACCCGTCCGATGGAGACTGGCGATGGCAATGCTGCTGATGGCCCTGGCGGGTTTCGTGGTGGTCCGTCTGGTCCACGCGATGGCGGATGCCGATGGCGGCGATCAGGTCCAGGCCAGCCCGGCCGAGGCACCGCAGGCGTCCGGGGATGTGATGGTCGGACTGGCGGGATTCGAACCCACGACCCCCTGACCCCCGGTCAGCGCATGCCGCTTCAACGAGATCCTTGACCTCACAAACTCCGGTCTGCACGTGAGGCCAGCCGCGGCTGCCATGGCAGCCCTTGAGTCCAGGCCGAACGTCCCGCCCGAGGTCGCCGGGTCGGCCGCAAGCATGTGGGATGGCCGATTCGCGGCTTGGGCCTGGCAGCGCGCTGGCGGCGCTGGTTCTGCCGCACGACGTGCGGCAGCCACCGGTTCCAGGTGGCCCCGAATCTGCTCGATTGCCGGGTCACGGCCGAGGCGCCAGAGCGGGTCTGACTGGCCGGCCCGTCGTACATCGCAAGCGACGCGGGATGGCTTCGCCTCGCCGAGGTTCTCGACCGCCACACGCGCTGGGTGTTGGGTTGGGCCATGCCTGGGCGCCCTCTCCGCCGGGCTGCTGCGCAGGGCGCACGCGATGCGAGGCCGCACGCCCGGCCAGCGCCCGATCAGGGGGCACGGTCACACGCCAGGACACGGGCACGGCGCACCCGATCCCCATCCGCGATTCACGGCCCACAACCGACACCACAGGTTGCACATCCTGAGATCCACAACATCCGGCAGTGGATTGACCTGCGGAGTGTCGTTGGTCATGCTCCCGGAACTGTTGCAGCCCGGAGAGGCTGCGGATCCAAGACCGTCGTCCGCGGGGCAGGCTTCACCATGGCATTTCCGTTCCGTCCCGCGGCCTTTCGCCGGGACCCTGCCGAGCGCACCTCCACAAGCCTCTGGTCCCGTCTTCGGCACGCCCTCACCGGACGCACGCGCGCAGCCGGGCCCCGCATCGCCCCCAACCTCCGCTTCGAGGCGCTCGAACCCCGCTTCCTGTTGTCCGCCGATCTTGCGCCCTTCGCCGTCGATCTCGCGGCGCAGGCGGGCCACCAGGCCGCCGTGCTGCGCTACGACAACCTGACGCAGTCGATCCAGGTGCTCGACCAGGCGACGGGTCGCGTGCTCGACCAGCGGCTGGCGCAGCAGGTCTCCTACGTCCAGGTCACGGGGACATCGGGCGACGACAGCCTGACGGTGGACTTCACCGAAGGCCTCCTGCAGCCGCTCGACCTGCGTTTCTATGCGGGCGCGGGGTCGGACAGCCTGGTGCTTCTTGGCACCACCGCAGAGTCGGTGGCGGTCGCCACCACCGCGCCGGAGGGCGGCACGATCCAGGTGAAGGCGACCGACGGCGCGCTGCATGCGGTGCGCTTCACCGGCGTCTCCCTGGTGCAGGATACCCTGGCCGCGGCGCACCGGATCTTCGACGACGCCAGCGGCGGCGACGATACCCTGACGCTGCAGGATGTCGGGACGCCCACGGACGGCGCCGCATCGGTCAGCGCGCGCAAGGCGCTGCTGACTTGGGAATTCGCCTCGCCCGGCGTCAGCCTGACGCTTGCGGGCCAGGACGGCGACGACAGCTTCGTTGCCGCATCGCTCGATGCCGGCTTCGCGGGCAAGGTGCAGGTGCTGGGCGGCGCCGGCACGGACGCGATCCTCGGGCCGCAGGCCGACACCACCTGGCACGTGACCGGTCGGAACGCCGGGACCGTCGCGGGCCTCGACTTCCAGGCGGTGGAGATCCTGCGCGGCGCCGCCGGCAACCAGGACCGCTTCGTGGTGCATGGCGACGCCGCGGTCACCGGGCTGGTCGATGGCGGCGCCGCCGGCTTCGACACCCTGGTGCTCGACGGCGGCAGCTTCCAGCAGGTCGACTACGTGGCGATCGACGGGCATTCCGGCAGCGTCACGCGCGACGGCACCCGCATCGCCTATGCGGGGCTCGAGCCGGTGATCGACAATTCGGTCGCGGCCAACAAGGCCTTCTTCGCCAGCGACTGGCCGGACACCGCCACGCTGACGGACAATGGCGACGGCACCGTCACCATGGCCTCGCTGCCCTATCCGGCGCCGGCCGGCGGCTTCGTGATCCCCGCCGCAACCTTCGAGTCGCATATCTTCCTCAAGCCCACGGCCAGCCTCACCCTGACCATGGGCGACAGCGCCGTGGACGGCACCGCGGGCGGGCCGGAGGTGCCGACCGTATCGCGGGATCAGCTCACGATAGTCGGGCTGAACATGCCCACGGTCGACCTGATCATCACGGGCCAGGGCGGGCAGGACATCGTCGATTTCGCCGGCACCGTCGCGGTGCGGGACCTGACCGTCACCGCCGAGACGATCACGCTACCGGGCATCGTCACGGCGCGGAACGTCGCCTTCACGGTCGCCGACGGCGGCGCGCCGAACGGCGACGGGCAGATCGTGGCGGGTGCGCTCTACGCCGCCGCCTCCGCCACCATCGACCTCACCGGCGGCCAGCTTCTGGCCACCGGCACCGTCGCGCTGGCCGCGACCGCGACGGCCGTGGTCAACCAGTCGCAATTCGCCGCCAGCGTGGTCGAGGGCTCGATCGCGTTCATCGACCCGACCGCATCCATCCTGCTGCGCGGCACCACCCTGCAGGCGGCGGCGCTGCAGGCCACGTCGACCGTCAACGTCACCCTGGCCACCATGGCGACGCCGGGTCCCGCCCCGGCGGACCCGAACCGCGACGCCGCCGTCGCCTCCGTCACCGTGCTCGGCGCGGCGACGACGACGGTCGAGACCACCAGCATCGTCCAGGTCGCCGGCGCCGTGGCGCTGAACGCCGCCACCCAGATCAACATCGCCTCCATCGCCGATGGCGGTTCGGGTGCCGACACCTGGGGCGCGACCCTGGCGCAGACCAGCATCGACACGCTGACGCGCGCGGCGGTCACCGGCGCGGCCTCCATCGGCGCGCTCGCGGGCGATGCACCGGATTCGATCCAGGTGCAGGCAGCGCGGCAGGCGACCGTCGTCACGAACGCCATATCGCTGGTGAACGGCGCGGTCGCACCCGGCCCCGGCGGCGGCGCGGTGGCGCCCGGCGGCGCGGTCGACATCGCCGCGACCATGGCGGTGCTGACCTTCACGCCGCGCACCGAGGCCTTTGTCGACACCACCGGCGCGCTGGTCACCGCGGGCGCCCTGCAGGTCTCGGCCCAGGCGACCGATGTGGTGAGCACCATCGCCAATG
>JAIYAI010000560.1 GCA_027489135.1 Acetobacteraceae bacterium | reverse complement strand
CGCCTGCTCGATCTCGACGACAAGGAGGTGGAGGAGGGCGAGGTCTCCATCCTGCTCGACCCGCCGCCGCGCGGGCTGATGCAGGGCTACCAGCAGGATGACGGCAGTTTCGCGCCGCTGGGGACCATCGCCTACCGCACCGGCGATGTCGGCACGCGCGACGCGGAGGGCAACTTCACCTATGTCGGCCGCGCCGACGACGTCTTCAAAGCCTCGGACTACCGCATCTCACCCTTCGAGCTAGAGAGCGTGCTGGTCGAGCACGAGGCGGTGGTCGAGGCCGCGGTGGTGCCGGCGCCCGATGCGGTGCGCCTCGCCGTGCCGAAGGCCTACCTGGTCCTGGCCGCCGGCGTCGATCCGGGGCGGGAGACGATGCTCTCGATCTTCCGCCACCTGAAGGAGCGGCTGGCGCCCTTCAAGCGGGTGCGGCGGCTCGAGGTCTACGAGCTGCCGAAGACCATCTCCGGCAAGATCCGCCGCGTCGAGTTGCGGCAGGAGGAGGAGCGCCGCTTCAAGGCCGGCGCGCGCGGACCGGCCGAGGTCCGCGAGGAGGACTTCCCGGAGCTGAAGTAGCGCGGCGCGGAGCGCACAGGCCTCGATACCCCCGAGGGACTGGCCTGGCAGGTGCCCTGCTTTGGCTCGAACCGGCAGGGCCGTCGGCACGCATGCCGCGATCGCGCTACTCGTTCCGGAGCAGCGGCCCTGGCTTGGCCCGCAGCGCCAGCGCCGTGCCGATCTGCCCCGAGGCGAGCGTCAGCGCCGCGCAGCCGAGGATGGTCAGCGCCAGCGTCCCGGGCAGCAGCACCCACTCCGCCCGCATGACGTAGTGCACCACGCCCCAGGACGCCGCCGCCCCCGCAACCGCGGCCAGGGTCCCGGCCACCAGCCCGATCAGCGCGAACTCCACCAGCCAGGCCGCGCGGATCTGCCCCGCCGTGCCGCCGATGGTCTTCAGCACCACCGCGTCGCGGATCCGCTGCCGTTGCCCCGCCGCCACCGCGCCGGCAAGCACCAGCGCGCCGGCCAGCATGGTCACGCTGCCCGTCGCCGTCAGCGCCGTCCCGAGGCGCTCGAGCAGCGAGGCGATCCCCTCCAGCGCGTCCCGCACCCGCACGCCGGAGACGTTGGGGAAGGCATCCGTCAGCACGCGCAGCACCTTCGCGTCCTGGGCGGGGTCGCCGCGGACGGTGGCGATGTGGGTGTGCGGCGCGGCCTCCAGCAGCCCGGGCGAGGCGACCATGACGTAGTTGATGCCGAGGCCCCGCCAGTCGATCTGCCGCAGGTTGGCGATCTTCAGCGTGATGTCGCGGCCGAGCACGTTGACCGTGATCTCGTCGCCGATCTTCACGCCCCAGCCCGCGGCGATGGCGGCGTCGAAGGAGACCAGCGGCGGGCCCTTGTAGTCGGCCGCCCACCACTGGCCCTCGACCAGGCGTGTGCCGTCGGGCGGCGTTGCGGCATAGGTCAGGCCGCGATCGCCGTTCATCGCCCAGCGCGTCTCCGGCGTGACCACCACCTCCTCCGCCGGCACGCCCTTCACCGCGACGACGCGGGCGCGGAGGGAGGGGACGCGCTTCACCTCGGCGACTCCCGGGATGGACAGCGCGAGGTCGTCGAAGCGCCGGGCCTGGTCGGACTGGATGTCGATGAAGAAGAAATTGGGCGCCTTCGATGCCATCTCCCCGGCAAGCTGCTGGCGGAGATTGCCCTCGATCTGCGCGATGGCGGCGAGCGTGGTCAGCCCGATGCCGAGCGAGACGACCATGATCGAGGTCTGCGCGCCGGGCCGGTGCAGGTTGGCCAGGCCGAGTCGAAGGCTCGGGCGCCGGACATGGGACAGCGCGCGGGCGCCGCGCATCAGCAGGTCCGCGCCGATGCGGAACAGCACCAGGGTGATCATGGCGGCACCGCAGAAGGCGGCGGCGAAGACGCGCTCCTGCGCCGTCAGCACCACCAGCAGCACCAGCGCCGTGGCGATGACGGCGTTGAGCAGGATGACAAGCGGCGCCGGCTTCGTCGCGGCGTGGCTGACCGTGTCGCGGAACAGCGCCGCGCCGGGAATGCGCGCGGCCCGCCCCAGCGGCCAGAGCGCGAAGGCCAGCGCGGTCAGCAGCCCATACAGGGCCGCCAGCGCCAGCGGCAACGGATAGAGCCCGAGCTTCGGCGGCACCGGCAGCGCGCCCGCCAGCGCCCCTGCCGCCAGCCAGACCAGCCCCCAGCCAAGCACCAGCCCGATCGCCGTCCCGAGCCCCGCCAGCGCCAGCACCTGCACGAGGTAGGTCAGGAAGATCGTGCCCGCCGAGGCGCCGAGGCAGCGGAGCGTGGCAATCGACCGCGCCCGCGCCTCCAGCCAGGCATGCACGCCCGTCGCCACGCCGATGCCGCCCACCAGCAGCGCGGTGAGGCCCGCGAGCGTCAGGAAGGCCGCGGCGCGGTCGAGGAAGCGGTTCACCCCGGGCTCGGCGGCGTCGGCGGTGCGGATGCGCCAGCCCTCCTTCGCGTAGGTCTCGCGCAGGGTGGCTGCGAAGGCCTTGGCGTCCGAGCCGGGTGGCAGGCGGATCCGGAGCTCGTGCTGGATCAGGCTGCCGGGCTGGACCAGCGCGGTCTCCGCCAGCGAGGCGAGGGGGATCATGGCGCGGGGGCCGAAGATCGCTGGCGTCGCCACCTTGTCGGGCTCGGCGGCGACGGTGCCGGCGACGCGGAAGCTGGCCTCCCCGATGCGGGCGCGGTCGCCGGGCTTGAGGCCGAGTCGCTCCGCGACCAGCGGGTCCAGCGCGACCTCCCCCGGGATCAGCGGCCGGTCCGGGTCCAGCACCAGCGTCCCGTACAGGGGATAGGCGCGGTCCACGGCCTTGAGCTCGACCAGCATGCGCTCGCCATCCGCGGCGACCAGCATGGCGCGCATCGAGACGATTTCGGACATAAGGCCGCCGCGGCCGGCGACCCAGTCGCGCAGCGAATCGGGCGCGGGGCGGGCGCCGGAGCGGACCTCGACATCGCCGCCGAGCAGCGCGGCGCCATCGGCCTGCAGCCCGGCCTGGATGGCGGCGCGGAGGGTGCCGACGGCGGCGATGGCGGCAACGCCGAGGGCGAGGCAGGCGAGGACGATCCGAAGGGACCGCAGGCCCCCCCGCATCTCTCGCCGCGCCAGGCGCAGCGCCAGGGCGGTGCGGTCCATGAGGTTCTGCATGACTCGGAGATGAGGGCGCGCGAGCGTGGCGCCAAGGCCGGGTGCTTGGAGAGGGGCTCTGCCCCTCCAGATCGGGCGCCGCCTACCCCACCGGCCCCCCATCCTTCGCCGGAAACCGCGAGAACATCCACGCCCGCAGTCCCGGCGGCAGCCCCCCCGCGAATCGCGCCCCGAGATACAGCGGCCAGGGATACGCCACCCGCACCCGCCCCCGCGCGATCCCCCGCAAGGTCAGCGCCGCGGCCTCTTCGGCCTCCATCAGGAAGGGCATGGGGAACTTGTTCCGCGCGGTCATCGGCGTCCGCACATAGCCGGGGCAGATCGCGTGCAGCCGGATCCCCCGCGCTCGCTCCGTCGCGTCCAGCGCCTCCGCCCAGCGCTGCACCGCGGCCTTGGCGGCGCAATAGGCCGGCGCCCCGGGTGCCGCGACGAAGGCGGCCAGCGAGGCCACCACCGCCACCCGGCCGCGCAGCCCGTCCGGCCCCGCGGCCTGGGTCGCCATCGCCTCGATCGCCGGCAGGCAGGTGTTCAGCGCGCCCGTCACGTTGGTCTCGAACACCGCGCGGGCGACCTGCGGCGGCTCCGTCCGCCCCCCCGTGCCGGCGGAGATGCCGGCATTGGCGACGACGAGGTCGAGCTGCCCCGCCCCGCCGATCCAGCGCGCCATCGCCTCGGCGTCGCGCACGTCGACGGCGCGGGGAAACACCTGCGCGCCCAGCGCCTCGGCGTCGGCGGCGACCTCGGCCAGCCGCGCCTCGTCCCGGCCCGAGAGGTGCAGCACCGCCCCCGGCGCCGCGCAGGCCAGCGCCAGCGCCCGCCCGAGGCCCGAGGAGGCGCCGGTGATCAGCACGTTGCGCCAGGGCCAGGTCTGTCGGGTCACCGCGTTCCTCCGCTCCGCCGCGTCATGGCGTGCGCGGGGCGGAGCCTCAAGACGGGTTGCCATCCCGCCGCGCCGGGCGGACAAGCCCGGGATGACGGCGCTGATGAGCATGACCGGCTTCGCCCGCGAAAGCGGCAGCCTGGCCGACGGAACCGCCTTCGTCTGGGAACTCCGCAGCGTGAACGGCCGGGGGCTCGACCTGCGCCTCCGCCTGCCGCCGGGCCAGGACGCGCTGGAACCGGTGCTGCGGGAAGAGACGACGAAGCGCTTCAAGCGCGGCAACGTCTCCGCCACCCTGACCCTGCGGCGGGAGGAACGCCCCCGCCTTGCCCCCGACCCCGCGGCGCTGGAACAGGCGCTGGCGCTCGCGCTCGACCTCGCCGCCCGCATCCCCGGCGCCCCCCCGCCCCGGGCGGAGGCGCTGCTGGCGCTGCCCGGCGTGATGCGCGCCCAGGAGGCCGAGGCGCATGACGAGGCGGCCGACGAGGCGAAGCGCGCGGCGCTGGCCCGGGCCTTCACCGCGGCCCTCGGCGGCCTCGCCGGCGCGCGGCGGGCGGAGGGGGCCAAGCTCGCCGGCATCCTCTCCGGCCTGCTCGAGGAGATTGCCGCGCTGCGCGAGGACGCGGCGCGCGAGGCCGCCGGCCAGCCCGAGGCGCAGCGCCAGCGCTACCTCGACCAGCTTGCCTCGCTGCTCGGCGAGGGCGGCACCGCCCGCGTGCCGGAGGAACGCCTGGCGCAGGAGATCGCGCTGCTGGCGTCGCGGTCCGACGTGCGGGAGGAACTCGACCGCCTCTCCGCCCATATCGACGCCGCGCGCGCGCTGCTGCAGGCCGGCGAGGCGGCGGGGCGGAAACTGGAATTCCTGACGCAGGAATTCGTGCGGGAGGCGAACACGCTGTGCAGCAAGTCGGCCTCGGTGCCGCTGACGCGCATCGGCCTCGACCTCAAGGCGGCGATCGAGCGGCTGCGCGAGCAGGCGGCGAACGTCGAATGAAGCAGGCGACAAGACCGGGGAAGGGAGCGAACTCCCTTCCCCGGACCCCAACCCTCCTTTTTCTGGCAGTTTGGCGATGAGCGCGCGGCGGGGGGTGTGCCTCGTCGTCGCAGCCGCGCCGGGCGGCGGGAAGACGAGCATCTCGCGCGCCGTGCTGGCGGTGGAGCCGGAGCTCGCGCTCTCCGTCAGCGCCACCACGCGCCCGCCGCGGCCGGGCGAGCAGGAGGGCGTGCACTACTTCTTCAAGTCGCCCGAGGCCTTCGACGCCATGGTCGAACGCGACGAGTTCCTCGAACACGCCCGCTTCCTCGGCCGCGCCTACGGTACCCCGCGCGCCGCGGTGGAAGCGGCACTCTCGGCCGGGCGCGACGTGCTCTTCGACATCGAATGGCAGGGCCACCGGCAGCTCAAGGCCAAGATGCCGGAGGACATCGTCGGCGTCTTCCTGCTGCCCCCCAGCATCGAGGTGCTGGAACAGCGCCTGCGCGGCCGCGGCCAGGACGCGGAGGAGGAAGTCCAGCGCCGCATGGCCATCGCGCGCGAGGAAATCGCGCACTGGGACGAGTTCGACCATGTCCTGGTGAACGACGACTTCGCCACCACGGTCGCAGCGGTGCGCGCCATCCTGCACGCCGCGCGCACGCGGCGGACGCGCCTGCCCTGGCTGCCGGGATTCGTGGGCGGGCTGCTGAAGGGGTAGGCGAAGATGCGGTGCCTCGCACTGGCTGCCGCACTCTCGCTGGCCCTGTCTTCCGGCCTTGCGGCGGCGGCCGCCTGTGCAACGGCTGCGGAGCAGGACGCACTCCGGCTTCGCTTCGTGACGTTTCATGCGGTTGCTCTGTTCACGCGGTGCCGCGCCGACGTGGAGACGGTCTACAACGCGATGATGCGCCGTCTGCAGGCTCCCTTCGTCGAAGGAAGACGCACCGAGGAGGGGTATTTCCTGCGTCAGCAAGGCGAAGCGCGGGGCCTGCATGACGATTTCCTGGGTGTCGCGGCGGAAGCGGCCTATGCGGATCTCAACGAACACGTCGCTGCCGAGGGCTGCGATGGCGCCTTGCAAGCCTTCCGCAGCATGGCTGCGCAGCAGGACGTGGCCACGCTGCTGACCCATGCGCCACCCCCGGGCCCACGCCTGGCTGCCCTGATGCCACCCCGTTGCGCGCCATAGGCTGAGCGCCTTGCCACGGCGACACGGACACGGGACAACCCCGCCCAACACCCGCCGAGGACACGCATGGCCGAGACCGCCCCCGGGGCCGCCCCCACCTGGCCCGACGAGATCTATGATCTTCTGAAGCAGCACGACGTGCGCCAGATCGCCCTCGTCCCCGATGCCGGCCATGCCCGCCTGATCAAGCGCTGCCTCGCCGACAACGAGATGAAGGTGGTCCCCCTGACGACCGAGGAGGAGGGCATCGCCATGCTCTTCGGCGCCTGGCTCGGCGGCGAGAAGGGCGTGCTGCTGATGCAGTCCTCCGGCGTCGGCAACTGCATCAACATGCTCTCGGTCGCGGTGGCGCATCGCACGCCCTGCCCGATGCTGGTGACGATGCGCGGCGAGTTCGGGGAGTTCAATCCCTTCCAGGTGCCGATGGGCCAGGCGACGCCCACCGTGCTCGAAGCCATGGGCACGCTGGTCAACCGCGCCGACCGGCCCGAGGACGTGGCCGACAGCGTCAACGCCACGCTCCGCCTCGCCTTCAACACCTTCCGCCCGACCGCGACGCTGATCGGCCAGCGCGTGCTCGGCGCCAAGACCTTCGGCAAGTGAGGCCCCCGATGCAAACCGGACCCTCGGGCAAGCTGAACCGCCGCGCCGTCGTCTCCGCCCTGCTCGCGGAGCGCGGCGACCTCCTCGTCATCGCCGGCCTCGGCGCGCCGGCCTGGGACATCACCGCGGCCGGCGACTGCCCGACCAACCTGCCGCTCTGGGGCGGCATGGGGGGGGCTGCGATGATGGGCCTCGGCCTCGCGCT
>JAIYAI010000649.1 GCA_027489135.1 Acetobacteraceae bacterium | reverse complement strand
TCGGCGCGGACTGGGCAGGCGGGGACTGGGCGGGCGGGGACTGGGCGGGCGCGGGCTGGGCGGGCGCGGGCTGGGCAGGCGCGGGCTGGGCAGGCGCGGGCTGGGCGGGCGCGAGCTGGGCCGGAGCCGCGGCCTGCACCGGTGTAGGCGGCGTCACCTCTGAATCGTCGGGCGGCGCGCCGGCGGTCGGCGCGGCGGGGCGGGGCGCGGGCTCGGCGGGCAGCGTGCCCTCGCCGGCCGTGCCGGTACGGGCGTTCTCGGCAGCCTTCAGCGCCTCCAGGGTGCGCAGGAACTCGGCCCGCCGGCCTTCGTCCTGCAGCAGGGAGGTCAGGCGTTCGATGTCCTCCGCGTTCAGCGCAGGTCGCGCCGGTGCCTGGGCCAGGGCCGGGCCTGGCAGGGAGCACAGCGGCAGGAGGAGCAACACGGGAAGCAGCCAACGCCGAAGGGCGAGGCTGGGGCTGTTCGGTCGCATGGCGGTGAGCAACCGCATGGCGCCCGCCGGGTCAAGCATTTCCGCCGAAGTGTTACCTTGTGTTAGCAAAATCTTGCCGCAACGCAGCATCGCGCGCAGCATGACGGCGATGACCGCGTCTGCCGCGCCCTCGATCTGGATCGTGATGCTGGCGCTGATGGGGACGCACCTGGCGGGGATGGGTGCCTTCCTGACCCTGCCCGTCCTCGCCCCGCTGATCGCGGCGGAGACGGGCCTGCCGCCGAGCCTCGCCGGGCTGAACACAGCCCTGGTCTACGCCGGGGCCTTGGTCTCCGGCCCGATGGCCCAGGCCTGGCTGCGCCGGCATGGCGGCATCCGGGTCTGCCAGGGGGCGCTGGTCGTGATCGCGCTGGCGACGTTGGTGGCGATGATCGGCACGCCCTGGGCGCTCGCGGCGGGGGCGGTGCTGGCCGGCTTGGGGCATGGGCCGCTGACCCCGGCGGGCAGCCATGTGCTGGCGGCCCGCACGCCGGCGCGCATCCGCGGGCTGATCTTCGGGCTGAAGCAATGCGGCGTGCCGATCGGCACCGTGCTGGTGGCGACGCTGGCACCGGCGCTGGGGGCCGCCTTCGGCTGGCGCTGGGGGGCGCTCGCCATCGCCGTGCTCGGGGTGGTCTCGGCGCTGGCGCTGCAGCCGCTGCGGCGGGCGCTGGATGCGGACCGCGACCCGATGGCGCCGCGCGCCGGGATCGCCGCGGGCCTGAAGGAGGCGCGGGCGGCCATCGGCCTGCTGCGGACGGAGCCTGGCCTGCGCGCCGTCGCCGCCTGCGGCTGCGGGCTGGGCGTGGCGCAGTTCACCTTCCTCTCGCTCTTCGTCGTCTGGCAGGTGGAGGCGCTCGGGACCTCGCTGGTCGAGGCCGGGACGCGGCTGGCGATCGGGCAGGTCGGGGGTGCGCTGGGCCGCGTCGGCTGGGCGATGGCGGCGGACCGGGTGGGGCCGCGGCCGATCCTCGGCCTGCTCGGCCTGGGCACCGGGGCGGCGATGATGGCGGCGGCGATGGCCGGGGCGGACTGGCCGGGAATCGCCGTGGTGGCGCTGGCAGCGGTGCTTGGCGCGACGGCGGTGGGCTGGCAGGGGATGGTGCTGGCGGAGGTCGCGCGCCTGGCGCCGCCCGGGCGGGTGGGGGCGGCGACGGCGGCCTTCGGCTTCGCCTTCGCCTGCGTGATGCTGGTCGCGCCGAGCCTGGTCGCGGCGCTGGCCGGGCTGACGGGCGGCTATGGCGCGGGGTTCCTGCTGGCGGCCGCGGCGGCGGCGCTGCCGCTGCTGGGCTTCCTGCGGCGGCGCTGACCCGCGGGATCGGGCGCCCTGCGTCGCCGATAAGGCGTTGCGGAACCCGCGCTCGCGCCTAATCTCGGTGCATGAAGACCGTCCTCGTCGTCCTGCTCGTCATCGCCATGCTTGCGACCCTCGGCGTGCTCTTCGCCGGCATGATCGGCTTCGTACGCAACGATGGGAATGGCGAACGGTCCAACACCCTGATGCGCTGGCGCGTGATGCTGCAGGGCATCGCGCTCGGCCTTTTCGTGCTGCTGATGCTGGTCAGCCGTGGCTGAGCGAGACGAATACGCCGGTCCGCTGCTGCTGACCGGGCCTCGCTTTGACGCGGGGGAGTCTGCGCCCTAAGGTGCGGCCCGGTCCGCGCGGGCACGCCGAGCGGGATGCATGCGCGCGTCCCCCGGCCCCCAGGCGGCGCCGCCCCGGTGCGCGGTGCCCGCGCTGCCGGCAGCGCAACAGCACGCAGGAAACGCAGCGGCGATGAAGGTCCTCGTCCCCGTCAAGCGGGTGGTCGACTACAACGTGAAGGTCCGCGTCAAAGCGGACGGCACGGGCGTCGAGACGGCGAACGTCAAGATGTCCATGAACCCCTTCGACGAGATCGCGGTCGAGGAAGCGGTGCGCCTGAAGGAGAAGGGCGCGGCGACGGAGATCATCGCGGTCTCCTGCGGGCCGAGCGCCTGTCAGGAGCAGATCCGCACGGCGCTCGCCATGGGCGCCGACCGCGGCATCCTGGTCGAGCATGACGGCACGCTGGAGC
>JAIYAI010000691.1 GCA_027489135.1 Acetobacteraceae bacterium | reverse complement strand
GGGACTGTCGGGAATTTCGTGTGTGGTCGGTCATGATGGGAAAGAAGGAGCTCCCCCATGGCCCGACGCAAACCGCCTCGGATCCCTGATGAGATGCTGGACCAGCTGCTGTCCGGGGCGGACGCCAGCACCGCCTTCGACCAGGGCGGCTTGCTGGACCAGCTGAAGAAGGCTTTGGCCGAGCGGGCGCTGAACGCTGAGATGGACCATCATCTGGCGGGCGAAGGCGGCGCTGGGAACAGCCGCAACGGCTATGGCCGCAAGAGCGTGATCACCGACACCGGCCGGATTGGGCTGGAGGTGCCGCGGGACCGCCAGGGCAGCTTCGACCCGGTGCTGATCGCCAAGTACCAGCGGCGCTTCCCCGGCTTCGATGAGAAGATCGTGTCGATGTACGCCCGCGGCATGAGCACCCGCGAGATCGCCGGTCACCTGCTGGAGCTCTACGGCATCGAGGTCTCGCCCGACCTGGTCAGCGCAGTCACCGATGCGGTGCTGGAGGAGATCGCCACCTGGCAGGCCCGGCCGCTCGAGCCGGTCTACCCCTTGGTCTTCTTCGATGCCCTGCGGGTGAAGATCCGCGACGAAGGGCTGGTGCGGAACAAGGCGGTGCACATCGCGCTCGGCGTGAGGGCAGACGGCACCAAGGAAATCCTTGGCCTTTGGCTCGAACAGAACGAGGGCGCCAAGTTCTGGCTGCGGGTGATGAACGAGCTTCGCAACCGCGGCGTGGAGGATCTGCTCCTGGCGGTGGTCGACGGGCTGAAGGGCTTCCCGGAGGCGATCCTGGCGGTGTTCCCCGAGGCCACGGTGCAGACCTGCATCGTGCACCTGCTGCGCCACAGCCTCGACTTCGTCTCCTGGAAAGATCGGCGGGCGGTCGCCGCGGCGCTGAAGGACATCTACCGCGCCATCGACCCCGCCGCGGCCGAGGCCGCCCTGGCAGCCTTCGAGGCCGGGCTCTGGGGCCGGAAATACGCCGCCATCGGCCAGAGCTGGCGGCGCGCCTGGAGCGAGGTGGTGCCGTTCTACGCCTTCCCCGCCGAGGTCCGCCGGATCCTCTACACCACGAACGCGATCGAGGCGCTGAACGCCAAGCTGCGCAGCGCGGTCCGCACCCGAGGCCATTTCCCGACCGACGAGGCCGCGCTGAAACTGCTCTATCTGGTCTTGAACAGGACCGAGAAGGAATGGACCATGCCTGCACGTGAGTGGTCCATGGCCAAGGCCCAGTTCGCCGTCCTGTTCGGCGACCGCTTCAACAGGGCCATGGCCTGACCGTGTCGTTCAACCGACCGGCCATACACGGAAATTCCGACACTCCCGCGAAGGCTTCAACCGCTCGGCCGAGAAGAACGACCCGACGTCGCATGGCGAGACAGAGGCGATCCGCGACGCCTGCGCGCGGCTCGGCACGCTCGACCTCTCGGGCTGCGAGGTCTTCACCTCGACCGAGCCCTGCGCGCTCTGCGTCGCCACGATGAAGCTGACCGGCATCACCCGCGTGGTCTATGCCGCTTCGCTCGACGACAGTTCGGCGACGCTGGGCCGCCCGAAGGAGCGTATCGCGGTGCTGCGGACCGAAGCCGGCCAAGCGATCGGCAAGGCGAGCATCAGGGCGGGCCAGTTGCTGCGCGCCGAAGCGGTGGCGGTACTGGCCGAGGCGAAGGCGATGGGGCGGAAGTAGGCCGCTCTACGCGGCGGGCAGGCCGAAGAGCCGCGCCACGCCGAGAAAGTCCGCCGCCTCCGGATGGCGGCCGGAGGGCTTCGTGCCGTCCGCGGCGCGGACAAGCTGGCAGGTCCGCAGCCCGGCGTCCTTCGCCGCGTCGAGTTCCTCGGCAATGTCCGACAGGAACAGGATCGCGCCGGGCGCAAGCCGCATCGCTTCGGCGATCGCCGTATAGCTGCCGCGTTCCCGCTTGGCGCCGACGCGGGTGTCGTAGAAGCCGCCCGTCAGCAGCGGCGTCACGTCGCCGGCGTCGCTGTGGCCGAAGAGATCCTTCTGCGCCGGCACCGAGCCCGAGGAGTAGATCGCCAGCGTGACGCCGGCGCCGGCCCAGGCGTGCAGGCAGGCCGCGACATCGGGCCAGAGATGCCCCTTCAGCCGGCCATCGGCATAGCCCTGGTGCCAGATCAGCCCCTGCAGCGCCTTCAGCGGCGTCACCTTGGCATCGGCGGCCATCCAGGCGCGGAGCGTCGCGGCGGCGTCGGGACCCGGCACCTCCGCCAGGATCGCCGCGACCTCCGGCGTTGCGCCATGCGCGGCGAGGAAGCTGTCGAGCGCCTGCTCCGCGAAGGGGAACAGGCGCTCCTTGACGAAGGCGATCGCCGTCGTCGTGCCTTCGATATCCATCAGGACGGCGGTTGGCGCCGCCAAAGGCGTTGTCACGCCGCGACCGGGAAGCGGTCCGCCATGTCCGTGCCGGTGAAATGCGCGACCCAGCCGGACTGGTCGGTGAAGATGCGGAGCGCGGTGAAGAGCGGCTTCTCGCCGGCGTCGAACCAGTGGCGCGTATTCGCCGGCACGCTGATCAGGTCGCCCTGCACGCAATGCGCATCGTAGACCTTGCCGTCGACATGCATGACGAAGTCGCCGCTGCCGCGGACGAAGAAGCGCACCTCGTCCTCCGTGTGCACGTGCTCCGAGAGGAACTTCTGCCGCATCGCCTGGGCCTGCGGGTGGTCCGGCGTCAGGGAGACGACGTCGGCACTGCCCGCCCCGGTCTCGCCCATCAGGCTGTCGAGATAGGGCTTGTAGGCGGCCAGCACCTCCTCGTTCGACGCGCCCTCGGGGACAGAGACGCCGTCCCAGCGCTCGAAGCGCACGCCGATGGCCTTCAGTGCCTCGGCGATCTGCGGGGCCTCCTCGGTCTTGAGGATCTGGCGGCCGGTGTCGGCCTCCCACACCGTCAGTCGGCTCATGATCTTCCCTCCGTGTGACCGCCGGCCGCGGCAAGCTCGCAGGCCAGCATGAATTCCAGGGCCTCGAGGCGCATCAGCGCCTGGGGCATGTCGGCGCCCCAAACATAGATGCCGTGGCCGCGAATCAGGTAGCCCGGCAGGGGCGTCCCTTCCAGTGTATCCCAGCGTGATGAAACGGCGTCCTGCAGGCGGGGAATGTCCTGGTCGTTGTCGAGGACCGGGAGGTCCACCGCGGCGTCATGCGTCGGCAGGCCCGGGAAGGCCTTCAGCAACTCGTAGCCAGCGAGGCGGATCGTGTCGCCGGCCCTGCGGGACAGAACGGTCACCGCCACCGAATGCCCGTGCAGCACGGCTCCCGCCGCGGGGAAGCGCCGGTAGATGCCGCAATGCAGCCCGGTCTCGGCGGAGGGCCTGGCTGCCGGATCCTCCGGCATGCCGTCGAGGTCCACGACCATGACGGCCTCGGGCGTCAGAAAGCCCTTGTGGCCGCCGGAGCGTGTGATGGCGATTCGCGCAGGATCGGCAAGCCGGACCGAGATGTTGCCCGCCGTGGCGGGCACCCATCCGAAGCGGTCCATGCGCCGCCCGGCCTCTATGATCAGGCAGGCGGCGCGCGCGACGTCATCGGCCATGCGCGCAGCGAAGTCGCGCCCTCGATCAGGCCGCGGGGCGGCTGGTCGTCTGGGAGGTGGCGCTCGCCTGGGCTCCGGCGGGGCCCGGGATGCTGCCCGCAGGGCCGGTGCCCGGCGCCGGCGGCGCGCTCTCGGCCGCCATGGAGGCGTCCTTCTCGTCTTCCTTGATGTTCTGCTTGAAGGACTTGATGCCCTTGGCGAGGTCGCCCATCAGCCCGCTGATCTTGCCGCTGCCGAACAGCAGCAGCACGACCAGAAGCACGACGAGCCAGTGCCAGATGCTGAAGGAACCCATGGTGGAGCCTCGATTACCCTTGTGGTTCTGCCCGTGTGGTCCTGACCGCCCCGCCCGGCCGCGAAGGCGAGAAGCGAACCGCCCGATCCCCGCCTCCGCGGGACCTGGCATGGGCGCCGGACACTAGGGCCGGGCCGCGCTGCGCGCAAACCGGCCGGTGGCCGTCGCCCAGCCCCCTCCGTCGCGGCAAATGGGGCGGCCATGACCCGGATGCAAACGCAAATCCGCCGCCGGCCTCATCCATGTTCATTCCTGAACATGTAGCCCCGTGGAACATCACACAGATGCGAGGTTTTCCACAGATTTTTTGGCGAGAATGCAACAACAGAACTTGTGGGTCGCAACCCGCATCGCCTACCGTATCTTGTGGGTGACTAGATGTGGTAGGTCGGAAGCAGGGGGCAACACATGGACTGGACGAACGAGGCGATCGACCAGCTACGCGCGCTCTGGGCTGAGGGTCATTCGACAGCCGAGATCGGGCGCCGAATGGGCATCTCCAAGAATGCAGTGGTCGGCAAGGCGCACCGGCTGAGCCTGCCGGCCCGGCCGAGCCCGATCCGCCGGGAGCCGGGAGCCCCGCGCCCGGCACAGCCCCGGCGGGCCATCGTGGCGCCGCCACGCCCGCCGATGATGCCGATGCGCCGGCTCGAGGGCGGCCTGCCGCCGATGGCGCGCCAGGCCCAGCCAGGCACGGTGGCGACCAGCCCCGCGCTGCGCCCCGCCCCACTGCCGCAGCCGGCGCCCACACCTGCCCCCGCCGCTACCGCGGTGGTGCGTCCCTTCCCGCGGGCCTCGCAGCGGACCTGCTGCTGGCCGATGGGGGAACCCGGCACCGCGGAGTTCCGCTTCTGCGGCGGCGAGGCGATCCCGAGCAAGCCCTACTGCACGGACCATGCCGCCATCGCGTATGTGAAGGTGCGGGACCGCCGCGAGGACGCGGCCTGACACACCCCTGAGCCGCAGCGGCCGTGGGGCGGCCACCCCGCGGCCGCATGCCTCGGCTGCAGCATCCGCGCTTGCCCGGACGCTCCGCTGCGCCGACATGACCCACATGCCGGATCACATCGTTGCGCGGCGTTAGGCCGCGATGAGGGGCGGACCGCTCCTCGGCGTGGGCCTCGCGCTGTCTGCCCTCGTTCTCTTCGTCTGCATGGACACGATGGTGAAGCTGCTGACGGCGCGCTTCGCCGTCCCGCAGTTGATGTGGGCGCGCTTCCTCTTCGGCTTCATCGTCG
>JAIYAI010000044.1 GCA_027489135.1 Acetobacteraceae bacterium | reverse complement strand
CGTTGCGATAGGCGACCTCCTCGAAATCGAGGCCGGCCTGCCGCTTCAGCAGCGCCGCCGGGATGCGGGAGGAGCCGTTGAACCAGGCCGCGTTCACCTTGCCCGGGTTGGCGCGGATATGCGCGACCAGGTCCTGCAGCGTGCGGTGCGGGCTGTTCGCCGACACCACCAGGAAGCTCGCCGTGATGCCGAAGGGCGCCACCAGGGAGAAGTCGCGGTCCGCGTCGTAGGGCGGGTTCTTCATGAGCGCGTGGTTGGCCGACAGCGTCGTCGTGGTGCCAAGCAGCAGCGTATATCCGTCCGCCGGTGCATTCAGCACGGCGAGCGTGCCGACCACCCCGTTGCCGCCCGCCATGTTCTCGACGACGAAGGGCTGGCCCGTCGCCTGCTGGATCGCCCGGCCGATCAGGCGCGCGGTGATGTCGCCCGATCCGCCGGGCGCGAAGGGCACGACGATGCGCACCGGCCGCGTCGGCCAGGCCGGTTGCGCCGCCGCCGCGACCGGCAGTGCGCCGAGCCCGCCGAGAAGCATCCGCCGTGTCGTCATCCCGCGTCCTCCACCTGCATCGCCAGCCGTTTCGGTGCCACTAGCCGGTAGCTGCGCCGCACCAGATATCCCACTTCCGCCCAGTCCGGTCGCCGCGTCAGCCGGATGCCGATCCAGCCCTTCGGCCCGAGATAGGGCGGTGCGAAGAAGCGGTCCGGATCGGCGCCGACCAGCACGGCCTGGCTGCCGGGCGGCGCCTTGCACCAGGTCTCCGTCCCGCCGGGTGCCATGGCGTAGATCTTCCCGCGCACCCGGAAGGTAGGCAGGTCCCAGGTCTCGCGCTCCTCCGCCTCCGGCAGCGCCAGGCAGATCGCGCGCAGGCGGTCGAGCGCAGTCCGCCTCATCGCACCTTTGGAAGCATGATGAACTCCCAGGGGCTCGGCAGTTCGCCGACGGGAATCTCGATCAGCGTCGGCACCTCGGTGCTCGCGAAGCCGCGGCGGAGCGCGGCGCGCAGTTCCTCCGGGTTCGTCGCGCGCAGCCCCTGGGCGCCGAAGCTTTCCGCCAGCTTCACGAAATCCGGGTTGCGGAGTTCGGAGGCGATCAGCCGCCCACCGAAATTCTGCCGCTGGAAGGTGCGGACATTGCCGAAGGCGCCGTCGTTGAAGACCAGCGCCACGACGCCGAGGCGGTGCTGCACCGCCGTCGCCATCTCCTGCACCGTGAACATGAAGCCGCCATCGCCGTTCACCACCAGCACCGGCTTGTCCGGGCAGGCGGCCTTGGCGCCGAGCGCGGTGGCGAAACCCCATCCCAGCGTGCCCTGCAACCCGGTCGAGAGGAACCGCCGCGGCGCCGGCACCGGAAGCCAGATGCGGGAGACGTAGCCGACCTGCGTCAGTTCATCGACGAAGATGCCGTCCTCCGGCAGTTCCTCGCGGATCACCTGGAGGAAGCCGACCTGCGGCGCCAGCGTCGTCTCGACATTCGCCATCACCGCCGCCTTGGCCTCGGCGATCGCCTCCAGCCGTCCCGGACGGGCGCGGTTGTGCCTACCGACCCGCGCGGCGATGGCGGACAAGACCGGCTTCGCCTCGCCATGCAGGAAGAGGTCGGGGCGGTTCACCCGCGTCGCCTCCTCCGGATCGATGTCGACGCGCAGGATCTTCAGCCCTGCCGTGCCCCAGGTGCCGAGCGGATTCTGCCCGCGCGTACCGACCAGCAGCACGACATCGGCGTCCTTCCACAGCCGGTGGCCCACCGGCAGGCGGACATCCAGCGCATGCGTGCCGATGACGCCGCGGCCCATGCGGAAGGTCATCACCGGCGCCGAGATCGCCTCGGCCAGCGCCAGAAGCTCCGCGCCGGCCTCCAGCGCGCCACCGCCGGCGACGATCATCGGCCGCTCCGCCTGACCCAGCAGCTTGGCCGCATCCTCCGCCGCATCCTCATCGACCGGCGGCGGCGCGGGCGGCACGGCGGCGCGGTGCGGATGCACGGCGGCCGTGCGCTGCCAGACATCCATCGGCACCTCGAGGCCGACGGGCCGCGGACGGCCGGAGAGAAGCTGGGCGAAGGCCTGCTCCACCAGCGGCGCGACCTCGCCCGGCGCCTTCACCAGCGCGGTCCACTTCGTCAGCGTGCGCAGGATCTCGGTCTGGCCGACGATCTCGTGCAACTGCCCCGTGCCGCGGCCGATGGTCTGCAGCGGGATCTGGCCGCTGATCGCCAGCACACGCGCATTGTTGGAATAGGCCGTCGCCAGCGCGGTCGACGCGTTCAGCAGCCCGGGCCCTGGCACCACCGCCATGCCCTGCGGCCGCCCCGTGGCCATCGCCGCGCCGAGCGCCATGTAGCCGCTGCCCTGCTCGTGCCTGGTATGGATCACGCGCAGCCGGTTCTGGGCGTGGTAGAGCGCGTCGAAGAAGGGGTCGTTCTGCACGCCGGGCAGCGCGTAGAGCGTGTCGAGCCCGTTCGCGACCAGCCCCTCGACCAGCGCCTGGGCCGTGTTCATGCGCTCGGCAGCCATGCCGTTGCCTCCCCTATTGCCGCGATGGTGCGGGAGGCAGGGCCGGCGCACAAGCGCCCGTCAGCGCAGTTCCAGGACCCGCAATTCCTCGTCCACGAAGCGGCCGGGGCCGAGGCGGAGCGCATGCCGCTCCACGCCGTAGATGCGGAAGCCGGCGGCGTCGTAGATGCCGCGCGCCGCGGCGTTGGAGGTGACGACGGTGAGTTGCAGCATCTCCAGCCCGGCCGCGCGCGCATGCGCGACCACGGCCGCCAGCAGCCGCGCGGACAGCCCCTGCCCGCGTGCCTCGGGTCGCACGAAGACGCCCCAGACCAGGCCCTTGTGCCGCGTCTTGGCGCGCGGATCGACGCGCAGCCCCGTCATGCCGACCAGCGCCGCGCCATCCCAGGCGCCGAAGACCCCACCCGGCACAGGGGGCGACAGGCGCTCGGCGAAGGCCGCAACGGGCAGCCCTGCCTCGTCCCCATGCGCGGCGCCGAAGGCCTCGGGCGCCAGGCGCAGCGCGTCCAGGCGAAGCGAGCGGAAGGCCTCCGCATCGGCGGGGCGCAGGATGCGGATGTCCATGGGCGCATCATGGGCGCGAATGCAGCTCACCGGATAGTCAGCGGCGCGGATGGCTTTCTCGTGCCCCTGTCAGCGTCGGCAGTGCCGAGGCGCCCAGCGATAGGCCGAAGGTCATGCCGCAGAAGACCCACAGCAGCAGCAGCGGGCCCGGCGGCGCGCCCCGCAGCACCATACCCGCCTCGGTCAGCACGAGCGCCGAGACGAAGACCGCGGCGACCACGAAGCCGCCGACGAGATGCAGCAGGATCGGGTGCGGGATTGGGGACATGCCGGGCCAACGCAGGCCCGGGCCCGAGGTTGCGTCACCCCCGCGTGCGCGTCGCGTGCGGTGCCAGCCATCCCATGGACGCGTCGGGCACACTGTCCGTCGTCGGCAGGTAGGGCTTGATGTCGAGCAGCGGCGTGCCGGTCACGCAGTCGAGCCAGCGGACCTGCAGCACCCCTGGCGCCACGATGCCGTCGAAGGCGACGACCGACATCCCGATCGAATTCGGATGGAAGGGCGCGCGGGTGGTGAAGACGCCGCGGGGCTGGCTGTCGAAGGGGGGCGTGAAGACCAGGGGGCGTTTGTCGGGCGGCGCAGCCTGGTGCATCCAGTAGAGCAGGATCAGGTGCGAGAAGCCCTCGATGCTGGTGAGACCGGCGCGGAATTCCGGGTCCACCACGGCGCGG
>JAIYAI010000827.1 GCA_027489135.1 Acetobacteraceae bacterium | reverse complement strand
CGGCCCTTGAGCATGACGCAGACGCGATCCGCGATGCGGCGCACGATTCCGAGGTCATGCGTGATGAACAGCATCGCCATCTCGCGGCGGCGCTTCAGGTCCGCGAGCAGTTCCAGGATCTGCGCCTGGATGGTGACGTCGAGGGCGGTGGTGGGTTCGTCGGCGATCAGCAGCTTCGGGTCGTTGGCCAGCGCGGCGGCGATCATCACGCGCTGGCGCTGGCCGCCCGAAAGCTGGTGCGGATAGGCGCCGAGGCGGGATTCGGCATTGGGCAGGCCGACCTGGCGCAGCAGGTCCAGCACGCGCGCGCGCAGCGCATCACCGGAGATGGGGCGGTGCAGGGTGATCGCCTCCCCCACCTGGCGCTCGATGCTGTGCAGCGGGTTGAGGGAGGTCATCGGCTCCTGGAAGACCATGCCGGCGGTGCCGCCGCGGAGTTCGCGCAGCGCGACCGGCGGGGCCGAGAGGACATCGACGCCGTCGAGGGTGATGCGGCCTTCGGGGTTGGTCGCGGAGGCGGGGAGAAGCTGCAGCGCCGAGAGGGCGGTAACCGACTTGCCGGAGCCGGATTCGCCGACCAGCGCCACAGTCTCTCCCGCATGCACGGCGAAGGAGACGCCCTGCACGACACGGCGGCCGTTGAAGGCGACGGAGAGGGTATCGACCTCGAGGAGGGGCATGCCCTCCGATGACCGGAGGGCGGAACGCCTGGAGGTCTGAATAGGCGGGCTCATCACATGCCCTCCGATGACCGGAGGTCGGAACACCCGGAGGTCTGAATCGGCGGGCCGATCATCTACCGCCCCCTGGCAGCTTCCGCGGATCGAAGGCGTCGCGCACGGCCTCGCCGACGAAGGTCAGCAGGCTCAGCATCAGGCCGAGGACGAGGAAGCCGGTCAGCGCCAGCCAGGGCGCCTGCAGGTTGTTCTTGCCCTGGTTCACCAGCTCGCCCAGCGAGGCCGAGCCCGGCGGCAGGCCGAAGCCGAGGAAGTCGAGCGAGGTCAGGATCACCACCGAGCCCGAGAGGATGAAGGGCAGGAAGGTCAGCGTGGCGACCATCGCGTTCGGCAGAATGTGCCGCAGCATGATCCGGCTGTCGGAGACGCCCAGCGCCATCGCCGCGCGGACATAGTCGAAGTTGCGGCCGCGCAGGAACTCCGCCCGCACCACGCCGGTCAGCCCCATCCAGGAGAAGAGCAGCAGGAAGCCGAGCAGGATCCAGAAGCTGGGCGTGATGATGCTGGCCAGGATGATCAGCAGGTAGAGTTCCGGCATGCCGCGCCAGATCTCGATGAAGCGCTGGAACAGCAGGTCGGTCAGGCCGCCGTAGTAGCCCTGCACCGCGCCAGCGGCGATGCCGATGACGGAGGAGACGATGGTGAGCGTGAAGCCGAACAGCACGGAAATGCGGAAGCCGTAGATCACCCGCGCGAGAACGTCCCGCGCCTGGTCGTCCGTGCCGAGCCAGTTTCGTGCCGAGGGGGGTGAGGGCGCGGGCTGGCCGAGATCGCGCACCACGGTGTTGTAGGCGAAGGGGATGAGCGGCCAGACCATCCAGCCGCCGGCCTTGGCGACATCCTCCCGGAACTCGCGCGCATGCCAGTCCACCTCGGTCGGCAGGCCGTCCGGGATGACGTCCGATTCCGCATAGTCGGCGAGGACGGGGACGAACCACTTGCCGTCCACATGCGCGACCAGCGGGCGGTCGTTGGCGATGAACTCCGCGAAGAGGGAGACGAAGAACAGCGCGGCGAAGATCCACATGGAGATCCAGCCGCGGCGGTTCGCGCGGAAATTCGCCAGGCGGCGTTGGGTGAGGGGGGTCATGGGTGTGCTGCGTGCCCCGTGTTGGAGAGGGGCGCTGCCCCTCTCCAAACCGCACCCCGCCAGAGGCCGAAAGGCCTCTGGACACCGCATTCTGCGGACACCGCACCGGCGGTGCCTCGGAACTGCCTGCCCGGCGATCCACGAAGGATGAGCACCGGCTTCCAAAGGCCCTTCGGCCTTTGGCGGGGTGTCCAGAGGGGCAGAGCCCGTCTGGGGTGACCCATGACCGCGCTCCCGATCACCGCCGCGCCTCGAAATCGATCCGCGGGTCCACCAGCGTGTAGGTGAAGTCCCCCACGATCTGCATCACCAGCCCGAGCAGCGTGAAGATGTAGAGCGTGGCGAACATCACCGGGTAGTCGCGGCGCAGCGCCGATTCGAACCCCAGCAGCCCGAGGCCATCGAGCGAGAAGACGATCTCGATCAGCAGCGAGCCGGTGAAGAGGATCCCGATGAAGGCCGTCGGGAAGCCCGCGATGATCAGCAGCATCGCGTTGCGGAAGACATGGCCGTAGAGCACCCGCGTCTCCGCCGCCCCCTTGGCGCGGGCGGTCACCACATACTGCTTGTTGATCTCGTCGAGGAAGCTGTTCTTGGTCAGCATGGTCAGGCCGGCGAAGCCGCCGATGACCAGCGCCAGGATCGGCAGCACCATGTGCCAGGCGTCGTCCAGCACGCGCGTCAGGAAGGGCGCGTTCTCCAGCCCGGGGCTCAGCAGCCCGCGCAGCGGGAACCACTGCACGAAGGACCCGCCCGCGAACAGCACGACCAGCAGGATGGCAAACAGGAATCCGGGGATCGCATAGCCCACCAGCACGACGCCGGAGGTCCAGACGTCGAAGCGCGTGCCGTCCCGCACCGCCTTGCGGATGCCGAGCGGAATGGAGACCAGGTAGATGATCAGCGTCGACCACAGGCCGAGCGAGATGGAGACCGGCATCTTCTCGAGGATCAGGTCCACCACGGGCCGGTCGCGGAACAGCGAATTGCCGAAGTCGAAGCGGAGATACCCCCACAGCATCTCCTGGAAGCGCTGGGTCGCTGGCTTGTCGAAGCCGAAGGTCCGCTCGATCTCGGCGACGATGGCAGGATCCAGCCCCTGCGCGCCGCGATAGGTGCCGACCGGCCCCGATCCGCCGCCGCTGCTCTGGCTCCCGCGCTCCTGCCCCGGTTGCCGGACCTCGCCGCCGCCCTCGCCGGTCAGGCGGCCGAGCGTCTGCCCCTCGCCGCGGAGTTCGGCGATCATCTGCTCCACCGGGCCACCGGGGGCGAATTGCACGATGAAGAAATTGATCAGGATGATGCCGAACAGCGTCGGCACCACCAGCGCCAGCCGGCGGAGGAGATAGGCGCCCAAGATCCTGTCCTATCGCGTCTGCTGGGGCTGCGTGCTGCCGTCGCGCTTCGCCTGTTCCAGCGCGCGCTCCCGCGCCGGATCGACCCACCAGCTATCGAGGGCCAGGGTGTATTTCGGGTTACGCTCGGGCCGGCCGAACTTGTCCCACCAGGCGATGCGAAAGGTCTGGATGTGCCAGTGCGGGATCACGTAGTGGCTCCAGAGCAGGACGCGGTCCAGCGCCCGGGTGCGCGCCACCAGCGCCTGGCGGTCGGGCGCGTTGACGATCCACTCGACCATCTCGTCGATGACGGGGTCGCAAAAGCCGGCGATGTTCTGGCTGCCGTTCTGCTTCGACTTCTCGCAATTGAAGAAGTCGCGTTGCTCGTTCCCGGGGGAGAGCGATTGCGGGATGACGTCCACCGTCATGTCGTAGTCGAAGCTGTCCATCCGCACCTGGTACTGCGCGGGATCGACCGTACGGACGCGCGGCCTCATGCCCAGCCGCTCCAGCCACTGGACATAGGGCAGGGCCACGCGCTCGAAGGACGGACCCTGCAACAGGATCTCGAATTCGAAGGGCTGCCCCTGCGCGTTGACCAGGCGGCGGTCGCGCACGGTCCAGCCGGCCT
>JAIYAI010000541.1 GCA_027489135.1 Acetobacteraceae bacterium | reverse complement strand
TCAGCAGCGTGTAGCCATCCGGCGCGGCACGGGCGACGAGGCCGGTGCCGAGCGTCGCGCCGGCGCCGGGGCGGTTCTCGACCACGATGCTCTGGCCGAGCGGCTTCGCCATCTCCTCGGCGACGAGGCGGGCGACGATGTCGGTCGATCCCACGGGCGCGAAGGGCACGACGAGGCGGATCGGCCCGGCCTGCGGCCAGGCCGGCTGGGCGAGTGCGGGCCGGGCGAGGCCGAGCAGGGGCAGGCAGGCGAGGAGGCGACGACGATCCGGCATGCCCGGTCCCTTACCGGCCCGAAAGGCAGCGCGGCAATGGCGAAGCCGCGGCCCATGGGCCTACGCGACCGGGCCCCTTCAATGCGCCGGCGCGAGCGCCGGTTCGGCCATCCGCCGCGGCGCCGCCAGCGCATGCTCCGCCATGCGCTCCGCGATCTCCCGCTCCCCGAGGATGGTCCGCGTCGCCCCGAGCACCGCGAGATGATCGGAGGCTGCGTCCGAATGCGCCCGCGCCAGGATTTCCAGCGCCGGATTGGCGGCGCGCGCCTGCTCCACCACCTGCCCGGCCTCGAAGGCCTCCGGCACCGTGACGAAGAGGCGGCGCGCCGTGGCAAGCCCGGCCTCCGCGAGCACCGCGGGATCGGCGGCATTGCCGGCGACCACCCGCGCGCCGGCCGCTTCCGCCGCGGCCCGCACCTCGTCGCGCTCCTCGACCACCACCACCTGCCGGCCGGCGGCGAGCAGGCGCGCGCCGAGCAGCGAACCGACCCGGCCATAGCCGATGATCACCTCCGGCCCCTGCCGCTCCGCTGGGGCGCTGGGCTTTGGCGCCGCGGGCGTGACATGGCGCGCCGCCAGCCGGAAGGCGACCGGGTTCACCAGGATCGAGAGGATCGCGCCGGCCAGGACGATGTCACGCCCCTCCGGCGGCAGCATCCCGAGCGTGATGCCGAGCCCCGCGAGGATGAAGGAGAACTCGCCGATCTGCGCGAGGCTCGCGGCGACGGTCAGCGCCGTCGCCTGCCCATGGCCGAAGGCGCGCACGATTGCCCAGGCGGCCACCGACTTGCCGAGGACGATGATCGCGACCGTCGCCAGCACCGCGATCGGCCGTTCGACCAGGACCGCCGGGTCGAGCAGCATGCCGACCGAGACGAAGAACAGCACGGCGAAGGCGTCGCGCAGCGGCATCGCCTCCTCGGTCGCGCGCTGGCTCAGCTTCGTCTCGCCCAGGACCATGCCGGCGAAGAAGGCGCCGAGCGCGAAGGAAGCGTCGAAGACCTTGGCGGCGGCGAAGGCAATGCCGAGCGCCAGCGCATAGACCGAAAGGCGGAAGAGTTCGCGCGATCCGGTATGCGCGGCGTAGTGCATCACCCAGGGGATGACGCGCCGCCCGACGCCGAGCATCACCACGACGAAGGCCGCGACCTTCGCCAGCGTCAGGCCGAGCGCGCCCAGCATCTGCAGCGTGGTCGTCCCCTCGCCCGCCCGCGCCGCGGCGATCGCCGGCAGCAGCACCAGCGCGACCACCATCGCCAGGTCCTCGACGACGAGCCACCCGACGGCGATGCGGCCGCGCTCCGTCTCCAGCATCCGCCGCTCCTGCAGCGCGCGCACCAGCACGACGGTGCTGGCGACCGAGAGCGCGAGGCCGAAGACCAGCGACGCGGCAAGGTCCCAGCCCAGCGCCCAGCCGAGCGCCGCGCCCATCAGCGTCGCCGCGGCGATCTGCCCGATGGCGCCGGGCACGGCGATGCGCGCAACGGCAGCGAGGTCCTTCAGCGAGAAGTGCAGGCCGACGCCGAACATCAGCAGGATCACGCCGATCTCGGCGAGCTCGCCGGCCAGCGCCTGGTCCGCGACGAAGCCCGGGGTGAAGGGCCCGACCACGACGCCCGCCAGCAGGTAGCCCACCAGCGGCTGGATGCGCAGGCGATGCGCAACCAGCCCGAAGAGGAACGCGAGAACCAGGCCCGCGGCGATGGTGGCGATCAGCGGCGTCTGGTGGTCCGGCATCCTGGCTCCCCTGCGTCACCTCCCTTGGTGGTGAGCAGGGGTCCCGACATCAACCGTCCTGACCGGTCACGATCACGCCGGGGCGGGTCTCACTGACCGGTCACGATCACGCCGGGGCGCGTCTCATTGACCGGTCACGATCACGCCGGGACGCGGCTCAATAGAGCCCGCCCATGCCGCGATCGAGCACCGCCGTGCCGCTGCCGCCCTCGCCGCGCGGCGCCCGGGCGGAGTTCTCGGTCCCCGGACGATAGGCCTCGATGATCGAGCTGCCGTTGTCGAGCTGGGTCCGCACCAGCGCCACGCCGGGCGGCGCGCGGAAGGGCACGGGCGGGCTGTCGCGCAGCGCCGCCGCCAGCACCTCGCGGAAGATCGGCGCGGCGAGCCGCCCACCCGTCACGTCGCCGCCGCTCTCGCCGGGCGCGCGCAGGCTGCGCGGGTCGTCGAAGCCGATCCAGACGGCGATGACGATGTCCGGCGTGAAGCCGACGAACCAGGCGTCCTTGTAGTCGTCCGTGGTGCCGGTCTTGCCGGAGATCGGCCGGTTCAGCCCTTCGCCCGCGCGCGTGCCGGTGCCGCGGGTGACGACGCCGGTCAGCAGGTTCACCATCTGGTAGGCGGCGATGGGGTCGGTCACCAGCCGCCGCTCCCCCACCAGCTCCGGCGGCCCGGCGGCCGGCGTCGCCGCGTCGCAGCCCTGGCAGGACCGCACGTCGGAGCGCCAGATCAACCGACCGCGATGGTCCTGCACCGTGTCGATGAAGGTGGGCGTCACCTCGCGCCCGCGGTTGACGAAGCTGGCATAGCCCGCTGCCATGCGCAGCGGCGTCGTCTCTCCGGCGCCGAGCGACATGGAGAGATACCGCGGCATGTTCGGGATCACCCCGAAGCGCGCCGCGACGTCGGCGACCTGCTCGATGCCGATCTCCTGCGCCACGCGCACCGTGACCAGGTTGAGCGACTTCTCGAGCGCGGTGCGCATCGTGACGTAGCCGTTGCCCTGCCCGCCGCCGTAGTTGGACGGACGCCAGACACCCGCGCCGGTCTGCAGCTCGAACGGTCCGTCGAGGAAGCGCTGGTTCGGCGGGATCCCGGCCTCGAGCGCGGTCAGGTAGACGAAGGGCTTGAAGGAGGATCCGGGCTGCCGCATGCCCTGGCTGGCCCGGTTGAACTGGCTCTTGTCGAAGGACCAGCCGCCGGCCATCGCCAGCACGCGTCCGGTCTCGGGGTCGAGCGCGACGATGGGGCCCTCCACCTGCGGGATCTGCCGGAGCGCGTAGCGGTCGGGCCGCCCGGCCACCGCCTCGACCATCAGCACGGCGCCGGGCGCGACCACATCCGTCATGCGGCGCGGCGTCGGGCCGAAGCGGTTGTTGTCCAACGCGCGCCGCGCCCAGGCGAGATCGGCGAAGGGCAGCGTGCCGGTCCTTGGCTGGGCCGGTCCGCGCGGCTCTGGCCGGTCGACCAGGCCGAGGCGCGCCTCGTCGCCCCGCACCTCGAGCACCACGGCCAGGCGCCAATCCGGCAGCATGCCCCCCGGTCGGTCCACCTTCTCGAGCTCCGGCAGCCAGGCCGTGGCGGCGGGGTTGATCTTCGCCACGGGCCCGCGCCAGCCGCCGCGGCGGCGGTCGTAGTTGGTCAGGCCCTGGCGCAGCGCGGCCTCCGTGGCCGCCTGCAGCGCGGGGTCGAGGCTGGTGCGCACGACGAGGCCGCCGCCGGCGGTCTTGTCCGGGCCGAAGCGGGCGATCAGCTCGCGGCGGACCTCCTCGGTGAAGTGCTGGCCGACGCCGACCGTCTCGGGCCGGCGGGTCGGGCGCGGCACCAGCGGCTCCGCCTTGGCGGCGGCGGCCTCCTGCGCGGTGATGGCGCCGTCCTCGGCCATGCGGTCCAGCACCCAGTCGCGCCGGGCCTTGGCGGCCTCCGGGAAGCGGACCGGGTTATAGTTGTTGGGTGCCTTCGGCAGCGCGCCGAGGAAGGCGGCCTCCGCCAGGGTGAGGTCGTCGAGCGGCTTGTTGAAATAGGCCTGCGCCGCGGCGGCGACGCCATAGGCCTGGGCGCCGAGGAAGATCTCGTTGAGGTAGAGTTCGAGGATGCGCTCCTTCGGCAGCGCCTGCTCGATCCGCACGGCCAGGATCGCCTCCCGCACCTTGCGGGTCATGGTGCGGTCGGCGCCGACCAGCATGTTCTTGGCGACCTGCTGGGTGATGGTGGACGCGCCCGACATGCGCCGGCCCGTGCCGTACTGCTCGATGGCGGTCATCACGGCACGGCCGATGCCGATCGGGTCGACGCCCTGGTGTTCCCAGAAGCGCTGGTCCTCCGCACTGACGAAGGCCTGGCGGACGCGCTGGGGGATCGCCTCGAAGGGCACGAAGACGCGGCGCTCGGTCGCCAGCTCCGCCATGAGGCGGCTGTCGGCGGCATAGATGCGCGACATCTGCGGCGGCTCGTAGTCCGCCAGCCAGCGATGGTCCGGCAGGTCGCCGGCGACCTGGCCCAGCACCGCCCAGGCGGCGACGCCGCCGCCCACCACGCCGACGCCGGCGAGCACGAGGATGCCACGGATCAGGCCGAAGCGACGGCGCCGCTGGCGCGGCCTGGCGGCGGGGGGCGGCGCAGGGGTCGGCGCAGGGGGCGGCGAGCCATCGGGTGCGGGACGGGCCGGGTCACGCGGCACCATCGGCCCCTCGGCGCGAAGGTCGTCAGGGATCATGGCGTCAGCTTATAGGGGATTCTGCAAGGTTTGTGGGACATGCGCGCTGCCCCCCCCTGGCGGCCAGGTTGCGCCGGACCATCCCGGCGCGCTGCTCGAGATCTTGGATGGCACCGTCCGGAAACCAGCCCCAATCGCCGCAGAAGGGCCGAGCCCGTCGCATGGGTGGGCCATGCGAAGCGCATTGCTGAGACTCGGCGAGTAGAAATAGATCGACGGAGAACAACTTATACTGGCAATTCCGGGTCATCTTCGTTAATGAGATGCCGTGCAGCCACGAGCGAAAGCATGGCCCCCGAAGGTTTGAGCGGGTTCGATACGCCCGACGACGATGCAGCGATGGCAAGCCCGGTCGCCGGCCCATCCGTCATCCTCCATGTCGCCCAGCGCATGGTGGAAGCGAGCTGCGCGCATGCCGAGGGGATCCCCTCCTACGGCACGCGCAGCTGGCTGGTCGGGCTGACCCGGCGCAGCGCCTTCCGCGATGCCGAGACCGGCGCGCCCGCGGACCCCGATCTCTTGCTCGCCGGGCTGCTCGCCCTGCGGCAGACGACACGCTCCGAGATCGTCGCCGACCTGCTGGAAGGGACGCTGCGCAGCTTTCCGCTGAGCCGGGAGGATGCGCGGGCCAGCGGCCATGATCGCCTCTTCCTGACCGCCCTCGTGCTGCTCCTCGCGCCCCAGCCGCCGACCGAGATCGAGGTGCGCAGCCTGATGCAGGGTTTCGACGCGGTCGCCGGGCGCGTCGACCGCCGCAGCGCGGAGGGGCTCGGCCTGCGGTTCCTGACCCTGGCCATGGAACTCGCCATCGGGCTGCGCTGCGACGGGCCGGTCACGCTGCTGGCCCGGCAGCTGCACGATCTCGGGCAGATGGCCGGGCGCGGCGCCGGGGCGATGCTGCTCGCCCTCGATGCCGCCGAGCAGCGCGAGGAGCGGGTCCGCGCCGCGCTCAGCGACCCCGCCTTCGCCATGCGCATGCATGTCCGCGTGCCGCGGCGCGCCATGACGGCGGCCGATGCGGAATCAGTGCGCAAGGATTTCGCTTTGAACGATCCGCTTGCAGACCGGGCACGCCTGACGCTCGAGGAAGCGGGCGCCGAGGTGGCGGCGCTGCGGAAGGACATCGCCACGCTCAACGCGCTCGAACAGATGCTGAAGGCCGAGGCGGCCGCGGTCCTCACCCGGCGCTGAGCGCCCCTGCCGGCGTGAACGTCAGGTGGCCACCGCCTGGCGCGTCGCCAGGAAGGCCATGACCGCTTCGGTGAGCGCGGCCGCAAGCCGCGCCCGGTGCTGCGGGCGGTTCAGCGCCGCCTCGTCGGCCGGATGCGACAGGAAGCCCATCTCCACCAGCGCCGCAGGGACGTCGGGCGCCTTGAGCACAACGAAGGCGGCGCGGCGATGGGTGTTCGGCAGCAGGTCCACCTCCCCGTCCAGCGCCTGCACGGTCAGCCGCGCCAGCTTTTCAGAACCCGACCGCGTCTCCCGCCGCATCAGGCTGAGCAGG
>JAIYAI010000777.1 GCA_027489135.1 Acetobacteraceae bacterium | reverse complement strand
CCCCGCGGCGCTCCGCGCTACCCATGCCCCCGCGGCGCTCCGCGCCGACGCCACGCGCTCATCTGCTCCGCGCTCGTGTGCACATGCACCACCACCGGCCGGTGCTTCACCGCGAAGGCCTTGGCGATCCCCGCCTCCACCTCGGCCTCCGTGCTGATCGTGATGCCCTCAGCCCCAAAGACCCGCGCCCAGGCGGCGAAGTCCGGGTTGGTCAGCTTCACCGCGGCCTCGTAGGGACGGTTCGGATACCGCACCTCGTGGTGCATGCCGATCGTGCCATAGCGCTTGTTGTCGGAGATGATGATCACCGGCGTGCCGCCATACTGCATGGCCGTGGCGATCTCGTTGCCCGTCATCAGCGCGCCGCCATCGCCCATGAAGGCCACCACCTGCCGACCCGGATTGCGGATCGACGCCGCCACCGCCATCGGCACGCCCGCCCCCATCGCGCCGACGACGGAGGAGAGGAAGTTCTGCCCCGGCTTGAAGCCGATGTAGCGGTGGATGAAGGAGGAGAAATTCCCCGCATCCGACGTCACCACGGCGTCATTCGCCAGATGCTTGCCGATCTCGATGCAGACCGCGGCGAAGTTCACGCCATCCGGCATGCTGTCCCAGTCCGGCGCCAGCAGGCGGTTGTGGATCGCGTTCAGCCCGGCGACCCAGCCCTTGCGCTTCGCCGCATCGGCCGGCGCGCCCCGGGCGAGCAGCGCGCGGATGATCTCCGCCGGCTCGGCGACGATGCCGAGCTCGGGGCGGAAGACGCGGCCGATCTCGTTGGCATCCGGCCAGACATGGATCAGCGGCAGCTGCGGATCGGGGGCGGTCGGGAAGCTGTAGGACTGGCTGACGCTGTCCGTGACGCGCTCGCCGAGCGCCACGATCAGGTCGGCCTTCTTCATCTCCGTCACCAGGTCCTTCGGAACCCGGATACCCATGTAGCCGCCGTAGTTGGGATGCCCCGCATCGAAAAGCTGCGGCCGGCGATGCGTCGGGTTCACCGGCAGCACCCACTGCTCCGCCAGCTGGCGAAGCTGGTCCAGCGTCGCCATCGAGGCATTGGCCAGCGCGCCGCCGACCCAGATCAGCGGCCGCTCCGCCGCGGCGATCATCGCCGCCATGCGGTCGAGATCCTCGGCCCGGGCACCGCCATAGACGCGGGGCCGCGGCTTCGACAGCGCCGTGTCGGTCTGCACGTCGAAGATGTCCTCGGGCAGGATCACCGCGACGGGGCCGGGGGTTCCGGATTCAGCAAGGTGGAAGGCGCGGGCGATGGATTCGCTCGCCTGCTCGGGCTCGTTCACCTCGATGACGTCCTTGGTCACGTCCGAGAGGAACTTGGCGTAGTCCTGTTCCTGCAGCGCGAGGCGGCCGAAATCCTTCCGCTCCACCTGGCCACAGAGCACGACCAGCGGCGTCGCGTCGTGATAGGCCGTGTGCAGCGCCACCATAGCGTTGGAGATGCCGGGGCCGCGGGAGACCAGCAGCACGCCGGCGCGCCCCTCCCGCATGCGGCCATCGGCCACGGCCATGAAGCCGGCGCCGCCCTCGTGCCGGCAGACAACGAGCTGCACCTGGTCCGGGATATCGGTCAGCGCATCGGTCAGGCCGAGGAAGCTTTCCCCGGGCACCATCCAGATCTTGTCGATGCCATGCGCGATGAGGCTTTCGGCGAGCAGTCGGCCGACGGTCCTGGACATCGGTCTGTTCCTTCCCCTGGGGTCTTGGCCGCGCCCGGATGTGATCGCGCACGGTTCGCGCAAATCCTGGGCCGGCCCGGGCGATGCGGCAAGCGCGCGCCCGCGTGCTAAGCTCAGGGGCAGAACAAGCCGGGTGAAGACCATGCCGCGTCGCGCGCCGATCCGAAGCCTCGCGCTCGCGCTCCTGGCCCTGCTCCTCGGCGCCGAGCCGGCGGCGGCGCAGATGGACCCGATGGAGGAGCAGCGCTGCGTCTGGCGTTGCCTCGCCAATTCCCGCGGCGCCTCGGACCCGGCCTATGACGCCTGCGTGCGCGCGCAATGCACGGGCCGACCGCCGCGCAGCGGCGCCGCGCCCGCCGCCGGCGGGTCGGCCAAGGATGCGCCGCGACAGGTGCCGGCACCGCCCGCGCGACGCGATGCCTGGCGGAGCGTGACGGACCTCGCCTACCCCGCCGTCGCGCAATGCGCGCCCTTGCCGGACCGCACCAGCCTCTGTCTCGTGGTGAGTTGCCCGGAGCGCGGCGCGCTGGCGCTGGAACTCTTTGGCCTCGCGCCGAGCCACGCCGGCAACCCGATGCGGGTGACGACGACGGGCGCGATGTTCGACCTGACCCTGCCACCCAGCGCCTCGGCGGCGGAGGGCTACCGCTGGCCGATGCCGCTCGGCCTCGCGCCGGCGCTGCGCATCGGCAACGCGGCAACGCTCGAGGTGATCGGGCGGAGCTTCAGCCTGTCGCTCGCCGGCAGCGACGCCGCGATCGGCGGCGTCGAGGCGCGCTGCCGCTAGGCCGCGGCAGGCCGGTTCAGCCGCGCGGCTTCCGCCATGATGTCCACCGCCGCGGGCTGGCGCGACCGCACCGTGATCGCATCCACCCCCATCTCCTCCCAGGCGCGGTAGCGCTGCTTGATCCGCGCGGGCGGACCAACCAGCGACTTCTGGTCCACGAACTCGTCCGGCACCGCGGCGATCGCCTCGTCCTTGCGGCCGGCCAGGTAGAGTTCCTGGATGCGGTTCGCGGCCTCGCCGAAGCCGCGGCTGGTCATCATGTCCTTGTGGAAATTCTTGTCCTTGTGGCCCATGCCGCCGACATAGAGCGCGGTCTCCGGCTTGATCCGCGCCAGCGCCGCCTTCACGTCGTCGTTCACGTCGACATGCACGCTGGCCTGGATGGTGAAGTCGGCGCGGGTCTTCTTCCGGCCCGTCGCCTTCTCGGCGCGGCGGAAGCCTTCCTCCAGCAGCGGCAGGTGGTGGTCGAGCGATCCCGGCACCATGCCCAGCGCCAGCCAGCCATCGGCGATCTCGGCGGTCAGCCGCACCATCGCGTCGGTCTCGGTGCCTAGCCAGATCGGGATGGTCGGGTTCATGTGCAGGATCGACTTCAGCGGCTTGCCGACGCCCGTCGCCCCTTCGCCTGTGTAGGGCAGGCTGATCTCCGTGCCCTCATGCGTCAGGCCGGCCTCGCGCGCGAAGATCTTGCGCATGATCGCAACATAGTCCTTCACGCGGTAGTAGGGCCGCCCCCAGGGCTGGCCGTACCAGCCCTCGACGATCTGCGGGCCCGAGACGCCGAGCCCCGCGATGAAGCGCCCGCCGCCGGCCAGCGCATCCACCGTGCCGGCGCACATCGCCGCATTCGCCGGCGTCCGCGCCGCCAACTGCATCACCCCCGTGCCGAGCTTGATGCGCTTGGTCACCGCAGCGAGGTAGGCAAGCGGCGAGACGGCATCGGATCCATAGGCTTCTGCCGTCCAGACCGTGTCGTAGCCCAGTTCCTCCGCGCGCTGCACCAGCGCCACCGGCAGGTCGAGCGTCGCCTTGGAATAGCCGATCGAAAGCCCGAGCCGCATGGCGCGTTTCCCTTCTGGTTTGGGGCAGGCTGCCGGATTGCGGGGGGGATGCCAATGGGGCAGTGCGGCGGGAAAAGACAGCAAGGGCGGGGGAGAGAACTCCCAGGGCAATCGGGTGACCCGGCCCTTGACCGACGGACGACTTGGCGAAGAGAAGCTCGCCCTGCTCTGCCGCCTTCGTCCCTGCACGGACGGGACGCGGCCGGGCGCAGGGCCAGGAGTTCCGCATACGCCGTGGCGTCGGCGCGTTCCACGACGCGGTTGCCAGCGCCCGCGACAAGATGACACGCACTGTCGGCAATGACCGCGTCGACCGGCACCTCGCGCGCCGCGGCGGCCATGGCCTCCTCGAGCGCCAGCCCCGCCATGGACATGACGCGGGCAGGGTGGCAGGCTCATAGAATGGCCCGCGATGGTCCATCCCGCGGCCTCAACCCGGAACTGCACGGGAGTGGCTGCCATGGTCGTCTACGTCGGTAGCGACTTCAACGATGTCCTGAACAATCCGCCCACGGCGACGGCGGACAGCGTCTTCGGCCTCGGCGCCAACGACACACTGTTCGGCGGAAGCGGGTCCGATACCCTCGACGGCGGCACCAGTGCTGACGTTCTCGACGGCGGCGCGGATGCCGATCTGCTGATCGGCGGCACCGGCAACAATACCCTGGACGGCGGCACCGGTGACGACACGGCGAGTTACAGCTTCGCCGCTGCGACCGTCTTCGCAAGCCTGGCGGATGGCGAGGCGAAGTCCGCGGGTTTCAGCGATCTCCTCGCCGGCATCGAGAACCTCGTCGGCAGCACCTTCTCCGACGTGCTGGAGGGCGAGGCCGGCAACAACGACCTGACCGGGTCCGGCGGCGACGACAGCCTGCATGGCGCCGCCGGCAACGATTCCCTGCTCGGCGGCACTGGGGAGGATGTCCTGCAGGGCGGCACCGGCAACGATACGCTGGATGGGGGCGCAGACCTCGACACCGCAGTCTTCCAGGAACTGCCCGGGCCCGTCGCGGTGGACCTGGAGGCCGGCACCGTCCGCGGATTCTTCGCTGGACAGGACGTCATCATCGGGGTGGAGACGGTCTTCGGAACCAGCTTCGACGATACCCTCGCCGCCGCGAACCGCAGCGCTGCGGCTGGCGGCACCAGCGAGGAACTGCACGGCCTGGATGGCAACGACCTGCTGATCGGTCGCGTCGGCCCGTCCGAGGCGCTGCTGGGCGATGCCGGCAACGATACGCTCGATGGCGGCGCCGACAACGACGTTCTATTCGGCGGCGACGACGGTGACCGGCTGAGCGGTGGCGCCGGCAACGACCTGATCGACGGCGGGTCCGGCAGCGACACCGCCGATTTCTCGCAGGCCGGGGTGGGTATCGTCATCAATCTCGACACCGCCGGCGCGCAATCCGCCATCGGCGAGGGCAACGACACCCTCGCCGGTATCGAGCATGCCGTGGGCAGCGACAGTGACGATACGATCCGCGGCGGCGGCGTCGCCAACCGGCTGGACGGTGGCGAGGGCGATGACCGGCTGGAGGGTCTCGCCGGCAGCGATACGCTGCTGGGCGACGACGGTGACGACGTCCTGAGCGGCGGCGGCGACGGCGACACCATCGATGGCGGCGAGGGTGAGGATCTGCTGCAGGGCGGCGACGCCGCCGACAGCCTTTCGGGCGGCCTGGGCAACGACGTGCTGAACGGCGACCTCGGGGACGACACCTGCCGCGGCGGCGACGGGGATGATCGCTTCAACGCGAACCCACCCTTCGGCGGCGGCAATGACCTGTTCGACGGCGGCGAGGGCTTGGACACCATCAACTACAGCGGCATCACCCAGGCCATCGCCCTCGACCTCGCGCTGGCCACCGCCCAGGATCTCGGCGCCGTCGGGCTCGACACGCTGCTCAGCATCGAAGGCGTGATCGGCGGCAGCGGCAACGATACGCTGCGCGGCGAGGACGGCGCCAACAGCTTCGTCGGCGCCGGCGGCAGCGACCTGCTATCGGGCCTCGGCGGTAATGACACGATCGACGCCTCTGGCAGCAGTACGCTGGAGGGCGGCGAGGGCGATGATTCCATCACCGGCTTCGCCGGCAGCCAGGTGCTGCGCGGCGGCGCCGGCAACGATATCCTGAGCGACTTTTTCAGCGGCGATGGCGATGTCGCCGATTATGGCGACGCCATCGCGGCGGTCTCCGCCGATCTCAATCTTGGCTTCGCCACCAGCGGCGCCGAGGCCGACCTCCTGGTGCGCATCGAAAGCCTGCTGGGCAGCCGATTCGACGATACGCTGCGCGGCGAGGCCCAGGGCAACCGTCTCGATGGCGGCAATGGCGGCGACCTGCTGGTCGGCCGTGCCGGCGCGGATACGCTGCTCGGCGGCAAGGGCAGCGATATGCTGCGCGGCGGCACCGGCAACGATGAGCTGGACGGCGGCGCCAGCGCCGATACGCTGGACGGCGGCAGCGGGGCGGACCGGCTCACCGGCGGCACCGCAGCGGACATCTTCCTCTACCAGACCGCGCGGGACAGCCGGCAAGGTGCCGCCGACACCATATTCGGTTTCACCTCCGGCAGCGACCGCATCGACCTGTCGGCGATCGACACGAATCCGGCACTGGCAGGCGACCAGGGCTTCGCCGTGGTGGCCAGTCGGACCGTGGGCGTGCTCGGCGAGGTGCTGCTGACGACGCCGGGCCTGCTGCTGGCCTTCATCGACGGCGATGTATTCGCCGACCTCGAGATCATCCTGGACGGGGCACCGCTGATCCTGGCGGCGGACCTGATCCTGTGACCATCAGCGAAGGCCGGCGGGGCGCCGGGCCAGCCGCGAAGGCTTTCAAGCCTTGGATGGCGCGCCCCATGCCGCCAGTGGCTCTCATGAATCCCCTCATGTCCGCTTCGCCCCGTCCAGCCGCGACTCGGTGCGCTTCCGTATGGCTTGGCTCTCGATATCAGGGCTCCGGCCCCCCAAGCGTTTGCGCAGGTGACCACCTCCCCGCCCGCGCCTATCCTCCCGCCGACACATGCGGGGAAGCGGGACCATGAAGCTCGGCCTGTTCATCAACACCCAGTTCCCCGAGGGCACGCCGCTCGCCGCCCGCCTGCCGGAGATGCAGGAGCAGGTGCGCGCCTGCCGCGATGCCGGATTCCGCTCGCTCTGGTTCCCCGACCACTACCTGACCGGCCCGCTGCAGATGCCGCAGCCCAGCCTGATGGCCGCCTGGCTGGCGCGGGAGGCGGAGGGGATGATGATCGGCCCCAACATCCGCATCCTGCCGCTGCTGAACCCGGTGATGGTCGCCGAGGAAGCCGCGACGCTCGACCTGCTCTCGGGCGGCAACTACGTGCTCGGCGTGGGTCTCGGCTACCGTGACGTGGAGTTCACCGGCTTCGGGATCCCATTGTCCGAGCGCGCGCCGCGCCTGGTGGAGAGCATCGCCGTCATGCGCCGCCTCTTCACCGAGGAGCGGGTGACGCACAAAGGCAAGTTCTTCACGCTGGAGGACGCCTCGCTCGGCTGCCGCCCGGTGCGGCCCGGTGGCCCGCCGATCTATGTCGCCGGCAAGGTGGACGTCGCCATTCGTCGCGCCGCGCGCATCGGCGACGCCTGGCTGATCGTGCCGTCCGATACGCTCGATACGCTGCGACCGCAGATGAAGGTCTATCGCGCGGCGCTGGCGGAATACGGGCGGACGGCGATGGACTACCCGCTGACCCGCGAATGCTATGTCGGCACGTCCCACGCCACGGCGCTCGAGGAATGCCGGGCCTCGCTGCGGTACAAATACGCGGCCTATGCTTCCTGGGGACTCGACGGGAAGACCAAGGGGGACGACGACATCTCGCTCTTCGGCAAGCCCTTCGAGGAGTTCGTCCGCAACCGCTTCATCATCGGCGACAAGGTCTCGGTGGCGGAAGAGGTGGCGCGCTACCGCGAGGAGCTTGGATCGGACCACCTGATCGTGCGGGTGCAGTGGCCGGGCCTGCCGCAGGAGCAGGTACTGGGCAGCATCCGCCGCCTGGGCGAGGTCTTTGGCTGAGCCGCGGAAGGGCCCATATTGCCACCATGACCCATGCCCTCTCCGTCCTCGACCTCTCCCCCATTCCCGAGGGCGCCGGCGCCGGTGACGCGCTGCGCAACTCCCTCGACCTCGCCCGCCATGTCGAGGCGCTGGGCTACAAGCGCTACTGGATGGCCGAGCACCACAACATGCCCGGCCTCGCCTGCTGCGCGACCAGTGTGGCGCTGGCCCATATCGCCGCCGGCACGAAGACCATCCGCCTCGGCTCGGGCGGCATCATGCTGCCGAACCACGCGCCGCTGATGGTGGCGGAACAATTCGGCACGCT
>JAIYAI010000795.1 GCA_027489135.1 Acetobacteraceae bacterium | reverse complement strand
TGACCGCTGCGGCTTCGGACATGGCCGGGGTCTATCCCCTCCGCCGGGGAAGGGCAAAGCGGAACGGGCGCGTGCCCGTCCGCCGCGGCCTCGACTCGACGGCTCAGCGGGCCGGGTCGATCGAGATCGCCAGGGCTTCCTCGTAGACGATGTCGACCTGCTGGCCGACGCGCAGGCGCCGCACGAAGGCCGCGACCTCCGGATTGGTCGCCGTCACCGTGCGCTGCAGCCCGCCTGGCCCGGTGAAGCTGACGGTGGCGGTGGCCGGATCCACCGCGGTGATGGTGACGCGGCCGCTGCGGACGCGGGTGACCTCGCCGCCCGGACGGTTGGCGGTGCGCTCCAGCGTGACCATCCCGGTCGGAGCCGGCGCGCCCGAGAGTGGGAAGGCGACATGGGCGGCAAGCGCCTGGTAATAGCGCACCGTCACCCGGTCGCCGGGCCGGAGCGAGGACAAACGCTGCACGGCGCGCCCGGCGATCACCGTCAGCAATGCGCCGGACTGCGACCCACCATCGCCGCGGATCAGAACCTCCCGCGCAACCGGATCGACCGTCTCGATCACGCCCACGAGGGTCGTGGTCTGCTCCGCATCGACCGAGGCGCAGGCGGCGAGCGCGGGCAGGGCGAACAGGACGATACGACGGTTCATGGTGACTGCCTCCCGGATCGGTGCCGCGCGACGCGGGACCGCGGGGATCCTGGCCCCTGGCGCAGCGCGTGCCAAGGGCGGCAGTTTGCGCCCGGCGCGGCGTCCAGGCGCGCGGAAAGGCTATCGGAATTCGGCACGATCGGACCGCCGCGGGCAACGGCGGTCCGCCTGGGCGGCCTACAGGAAGATGCGCGTCGCCACAGCGATCTGATAGATCAGCCCGAGCAGGTCGCTGCCGATCTGGAAGACCTTGGGGTCGAGCCGCGGCAGGGCAATCAGCTCGTCGCCGGGCTGCGGCGCAGCCGTCGGTTCCAGAACCAATTCGCCACTGGCCCGCCGGATCATCATCTGGGAGGAGGCGCCGCGCGGCGTATAGCCGCCGGCGGCGCGGACATAATCGTCGATCCGCATGCCCTGGCGCCAGACGACGGCGCGCGGCGCGGTCACCTCGCCCGCGACCATCACCGTCTCGGCCCGTTCGGGGATGACGATGACGTCGCCGTCCTCGACGCGCAGCGGCAGGCACCGGCCGCTGTCCATCACGACGACGCGCCCCTCGGGCTGGGTGCGGCGCGCGCGCTGGATGTAGGAGGAGACGAGCTGCGCCTCGCTCGCGCGGATCGCGGCGACGCCAGTAGTGGCGGAGACCGCCATGAAGAGCTGGCGCTCCAGCCGGTCCAGCGCCTCGTCGATGGCGCGGCGCTGCTGCGCGGCGACGGATGGGCGCAGGATGAAGACGGCGCGCGTCTCGGCCAGCAGCGGATCGACCGCGATGTAGTCGAGCAGCTGGCAGACCTGCACGTCGCGGTCGGCGACGAGGACGGAGGGCCCGATGCGGCTGCCCTCCACCGTGACACGCACCGTGCGCGCCGGGGCGTCCGTGATGAAGGTGACGACGTCCTGGTCCAGCAGCTGGATGCCGCCCAGCTCCCGCAGCGTGGCGTAGCGGGAGAAGGGCTGGCCGTTGCGCGTGCCGCGCAGGACGGCGTTGGTGGCCGAGGGCAGCGGGCGCGCATACTCGATCAGCTCGCGACCGGTCATCATGCGACCCGGCACCTCGAAGAGGTAGTTGTTGCGCACCGCGCCGTCGGCACCGACCACCGCGCGCTGGCGGCCGACGACGATGGTGTCGCCCTCCTGCAGGCGGATCTGCGGCAGCCGGCCTTCCAGCAGGAACTGGTACAGATCGATCGTCGCCACCTGCCGCCCGCCGCGCTCCACCCGGATGTCGCGGTAGCTGCCGCGCGCGGGATCGACGCCGCCTGAGCGGACGAGGAAGTCGATCACGCTGTCCGCCGCGGAGCCACCGAAGCGGCCCGGCGTGCGGACGAAGCCGGTGACGAAGACGCCGATCCGCTGGATGGAGAGCAGTGTCGCATAGACCTGCACCTGGTCGGTGTAGGTGCGCTTCACCTCCGTCTCGATCACCCGCTGCAGGTCGCCGGCGCGCGTGCCGGCGATGCGGATCGGCCCGAGGTTCGGGATGAAGAGGTTGCCCGAGGGATCGACGATGCCCATCGTCTCGCCCTCGACCGCACCCCAGATGCGGACGCTGATGCGGTCGTTCGGGACGATGATGTAGTTCGGGTTGGGCGCGTCGGTTATGGCGGTGGCGTCGCGGGTGAAGAGCGAGGCGCCGAAGATGGCGCTTGCCCCGGCGGGGCGCCCGGCATCGCCGAGCGGGCCCTGCACCACGGGCCCGCCCTCCGCCTGGGTCACATCGCCCTGGCGGGACACGGTCCGATCCGGTGCGATGAGCTGCGGCACGGTCTGGACCCGCGGCGCGAAGGGCACCGTGGGGAAACCCGGTCGGTTCTGCAGCGGCGCCTGGAAGGTGTTGTTCGGCAGTTGCTGCGCCTGGAAGCTCTGCTCGGTCGGCGCCTGAGCGCGCGCTGAGCCGGCGGCGAACAGCAGCAGGCCGGCGAGTGCGGCCCGCCAGGGCTTAAGCGGCATGTTCGCGCATCCCGGCGATCAGCAGCCAGGCCAGGCCGTAGCCGACCGAGAGGCAGAGGAAGATGTAGAGCACGGTCTCGGTGGCCTTCGGGTAGCGCGCCCATTCGGCGCGGTTCGGCTCGACGACGCGCAGCAGGAAGATCTGCTGGCGCTGCGCATCCGCGCGCGCCCGTTCCAGCGACGCGGTGGCGGAAGCAAGCTGGGTCCGGGCGAGGTCGCGCTCCACCGCCAGCCGCTCGTACTCGCCGAGCTGCTGGGTCGAGGCATGGCCCGAGACGGTGATGCGGCTCCGTTCCTCGGTCGCCTGCTGGGACAGCGCCTCGACCCGGTTGCGCAGCTGCAGCATGCGCGGCGTGTCGGCACGGCTGAAGCGCGTCGCCTCCGCCAGCTCGGCCCGCGCCTGGGTCAAGGAGCCCTCGAGCTTGCCGAGGTTCTCCAGCGCGACGGCGGCCGAGCGCGAGGGATCGAGCGAGCGCTCGCGGTCGCGGAACTCGGTCATCGCGGACTGGCTCGCGGCCAGCCGCGCCTCCGCCCGGGCCACCTCCTCACGCGCCACGCGCAGCCCGTCCTCGAGCAGGCGGGCGTTGAGGCGATTGACCAGCTCCTCGGACAGGGCGAGCAGCTCGCCCGCCAGCGCCTGGGAATCCTCGGACCGGAAGCTCTTCACCGTCAGCGTGGAAATGCCGCTGGTCTGGTCGTACTGGACCTTCACCATGCGGCGGAAATAGTCGAGCAGCCGCTCGGCCGAGGGGTCGGACCACCACAGGCGGGCGATCGGGTCGGCTTCGGGACGGCGGAAGATGTCGACCAGCGGCAGGCGGCCGCGGAGCGCGGCGACCACGTCGTGCGACTGCAGGTAGTCGCGCACGCCCATCGCGTCCTCGGACCCCTTGGTGAAGCCGGCGCTCTGGATCATCGCCTCGAGCCCGCCGGCGGAGGGGCCGGTCTGCCGGGCGCGCACCAAGAAGCGGGCCTCCGAATCGTACTGGTTGGCGGCGAAGCCGAAGAGCCAGAGGCCGGCCATGATGGTCGGCAGGATCACGGCGAGCAGGAAGGACCTGCGCCGCGCCCAGCGGCGCAGGCGCCCGAGCATGGGCGGGCGCGCGACCGGGCCGGACCAGCCGACCGGCGCGAGCGTCGCCTGCTCAGTGGGCTCCGTAAGCCTCGATCGCCTGGTCCAGATCGTCATATCGGGTCAGCCTGCCATCCTGAAGCACCGCGCCGGAGGTGCAGAACTGGCGCAGCAAGTGGGGTACGTGCGAGACGAAGAGGATCGTGCTGCGGCCGCGCCGCTCCTCGAGCGCGGCACGGCAGCGGTCGGCGAAGCGGGCATCGCCCGCGGCCACCACCTCGTCCACGAGGTAGCAGTCGAAATCGACCGCCATGGAGAGGGCGAAGCCGAGGCGCATCAGCATGCCGGCCGAATAGGTCTTGGCCGGCATGCGGTAGTATTCGCCAAGCTCCGCGAATTCGTCGACGAAGTCCACCGTCTCCGCCAGCGGCTTGCCGTAGATGCGGGCGATGAAGCGGGCATTGTCGGCGCCCGAGATGGAGTAGTGCATGGCCCCCGCGAAGCCGAGCGGCCAGGAGACGCTCATGCTCCGCTCGATCCAGCCGGAGGTCGGGTGCTCGACACCCGCGATGAGGCGCAGCAGCGTGGTCTTGCCGGCGCCATTGCGGCCGAGAATGCCCACCGCCTCGCCCGGCCGGAAGACCGCGTCGATGCCGGTGAAGACCGGCCGCATGCGGCCATGCACCTTGTAGGCCTTGCCGAGGCCGTGCAGACGGATCATCGCGCCCCCCTCACAGTACCACGTCGCGTCGCGCCTTGCGCAGCGCGGCGAGGCCGAAGAGGTTGAGCAGCGCGATGCAGGTGAGGGCGTAGGGGATGTCGTAGTGCGTCGGCACCATGCTGCCGAACTGCCCGTCCCGGACCAGTTCGAAGCAATGCACCGTGGGGATCCAGAGCACGATCTGCTGCAGCTCGGTCGGCAGCCAGAACACCATGAAGAAGCTGCCGAGGATCGGCAGGGTCAGGTAGGTGACCAGGTGGGTCAGCCGCTCGAACATGTCGGTGTAGACCGACCCCGCGGCGATCAGCAGCGACAGCCCGTGCGCGAAGCCCAGCATCAGCGCCATGCCGGCGACCAGCTTGGCCGGCTGTTCCGGCCACACACCGGTGACCGCGCCGAGCGCCAGAACGAAGACCGCCATGGCGCCGAGCACCGCGCCGCCTTCGAGCAGGTTCCGCGAGATCATGATGTCGAGGATGGTGATGCGGCGGTGGAAGAGCAGCGACTGGTTGCTGACGATCGCGGAGGGGGCGCGGTTCACCACGGCGCGGAACAGGTAGTAGGGGATGTAGCCCAGCACCCAGAACGACATGATGTCGATGCCGCCCGGCAGGCCGTGGCCGCTGAAGTGGTGCATCAACCCGATCGTGCCGCCGAGCAGCGCGGGCTCGACGAAGAGCCAGAGGAAGCCGACGTTCTCGCGGCCGAAGCGGGTCGAGAGCTCGCGCAGGAGCAGGGCGCCGATCACCCGGCACTGCGTATCGAAGCAGGCGACGAGCCGTGGCATGCCGCCCGGCGCAACGCCGCCGGCCGGCCGGGGCTGCCCGGCGAGGGGCCGCGGCGCTCCGGCCTGCCCGGCGCCGGTCACGGTCGGCCGAGGCCGCTGCCCCGCAGCAGCGGCTTCGCCAGCGACCAGCCGGCCACCGGGTCGAGGCAGGCGACGGCCGCGCGCTCCCCGAGGCCGGAGCCGACCAGCACCTCCCGGCATTCGCGGCCGCTTGCGGCGGTGTAGCTGCGGGCGATCCGCACGGTCTGGCCGTTCACCACGCCGCTGCCGCCGGGCCCAGCCGCAGCGACAAAGACCAGCAGCGGATCGCTCGGCGCAGGGGGCGTCGCCGCCGGCGCGGCGGCCGAGGCCGCCGGCGCGGGTGCGCCGAGGTCGGGCAGGGACAGCGACTCACAGGCGGCAAGCGCCAACGCCGCCGAAACGATCGCGCAGGCGCGGGCATTGCCGGCGCTCATCGAGCCCTGGGTCCTGTTGCGCCAAATATCCGCGGACACGCCATTCCGACCCAGCATCAGCAACAGATCCCCCGCCCCCCTCTAGCAAACCCTGCGCCCTCGGCCAATGATTTCCCGG
>JAIYAI010000733.1 GCA_027489135.1 Acetobacteraceae bacterium | reverse complement strand
GTGGTGCACGTGCCCTATCGCGGCGGTGGGCCAGCGACGCTCGACCTGCTGGCCGGGCAGATCGACGCCATGATCATCACCCTGCCGGCGGTGACGGACCATGTGCGCGGCGGGCGCCTGGTGCCGCTGGCAGTCTCCACCGCGCGGCGGGACCCGGCGATGCCGGAGGTGCCGACCATCGCGGAGACGCTGGTCCCCGGCTTCGACGTGCCGAGCACCCAGGGCGTGTTGGTGCCGGAGGGCACGCCGGAGCCGATCGTGGAGGCCTGGTCCCAGGCCTGGCGCGCCGCGCTGCGGACGGAGGCGGTGGCGCGCAAGCTGATGGACCTCGGCTTCGTCATCACGGCGACGACGCCGGCGGAGTACCAGGCCTCCATGGACGCGGCGGAGACAAGGTTCACGGAGGTGGTGTCGGCGGCGGGGATCAAGGCGGAGGATGCCTGAGCGTCTGATCCGCCGCTCCGGACCGAGGGGCATGGCGAAACACGTGACATCGGAAAGTGCCCCTGGCGAAACACCGACGTAACGCTTCCTCGCTAATCATTCGGGCATGCCTGTCGCCCACCCTGATCCCCCTCTCTGGCCAAGAGAATGGCGCGTCCTGCCGCCCGTGCTGGCGCTGCTGCTGCTTGGCGCGCCGAGCTCGCTGCCCTCCGCCATCGCCTGGGGGGCGCCGGCGGTGGTGCAGGCCGCGGCGCTGCAGCCCGGCCCGAACAGCCTGACCGAGCGCCAGGTACGGGAGCGGCTGGCGGCGGTGCGGTGCAACAGCGTGCGCTTCCTGCGCAAGGACGGGCTCGGGATCTGGCGCGGCCTGGCCTGGCATGCGGGCCGGGAGGTGGCGGTGGCCATGGATGCCCGCGGGCGGGTGGCGATCGGCGCGGAGACGGCGCTTGTGAAGAGGAATAGTTTCCTCTATGCTGCCGGTGCCAACGGGAGAACTGCGCCCACTGGCCGGGATGGGGGGGCGAAAATGTCCGGCAGATCGGACAGCCCCCTGATCCGGCAGGGAATTTAGGGCTCTATGACGCGGCGCAGATCCGGCCGTGTAGGCCGGGGCACAGGGGCCGATTTGTCCGGCGGGACGGCCAGGCCCCTGATTCCGCAGCAAACTACCCTGCGACGTGCACCGCCGGGCGCCGTCCCCCGTTCCAGGCGCCGCCGAGCGCGCGCTCGATCTGCGCGGCCAGTTGCAGCAGCAGGCCGTCATGGGCCTGCGCGCCGATCGCCTGGATGCCGAGCGGCAGGCCGTTCTCCTGGCTTCCCATCGGCAGGGAGACGGCGGGAATGCCGCAGAGGTTCATCAGCGGCGTATAGGCGAACTGCTTCCAGAGATTGGCGAACCAGTCGTAGACGTCCGGATTGTCGCTGATGGTCAGGTACTCGGTGGTGCCGCGCTTCGGCGTCGGCAGCGCGGTGATTGGCGTCAGCATCACGTCCCAGGTCTGGAAGAATTCGCCGAAGCCGCGGGAGGTGGTGTTGAACACCGCCTGCATGCGGGCACGGTCCGTGTAGGTGGTGGCGAGGCCGGCTTCCCAGATGCGGCGGTTGATCGGCTCTACCAGGTCCTCGGGCGGGCGGTCGAGGCCGCGGGGCGCGAGCAGCCCGTTGATGGTCTGCGCGAAGTTGGAGATGTAGCAGGTGGTCTGTGCGGCGAAGGCAGCGCGCAGGTCCACGTCCGGCAGCGCCCAGTCGACATGATGGCCGAGGCCTTCCAGGAAGCGCCCCGCCTTCTCGAGCTCCGCGACGAAATGCGGCGTCGCGCGATAGTCGCCCCATGCGTGGGAGAGGGCGATGCGCAGTTTCGGCGGGTCGCGTTCGATCAGCGTGGTGTAGGGCTCGGCGGGCGACCAGAAGGGCATGAACTCGCCGGGCGCGCCGCCGCGGCAGGCGTCGACGAAGGCCGCGGTGTCGCGCACCGTCCGTGTATGGCAGCCCTGGATGGAGACGAGGCCCGTCAGGTCCGACGCCGCCGGCGCGATGGAGAAGACGCCGCGCGAGACCTTGAGGCCGATATTGCCGCAGGCGCCGGCAGGAATGCGGATCGACCCGCCGCCATCCGTCGCGTGGGAGATCGGCAGTACGCCGGCCGCGACCATCGCGCCCGTGCCGGCGGAGGAGCCGTTGGTGGTGTGGTCCGTGTTCCAGGGATTGCGCGTGGAGTAGATCGCCGGATTGTCGGCGGCGCTGCAGCAGCCGAATTCCGGCGTGGTGCTGCGGCCGATGATGTTCAGCCCGGCCTGGCGGATGCGCGTCGCCAGGTAGCTGTCGGCGGTGGCGCGATTGCCGCGCATCAGCGCTGAGCCCATTTCCTGCAGCCGGCCCTTCAGCGTCGGGCCGAGGTCCTTCATCAGGTAGGGCACGCCGGCGAAGGCGCCGGACGGGTCCATGCCGTCGCGCGTCGGATCCGCGACGAGGTCCTCGAAGACTTCGACGACGGCACACAGCTTCGGATCGGTCAGCGCGATGCCGGCGGCGACCTGGGCGGCAAGCTCGCGCGGCGTGATCTCGCCCTTGCGCACCAGGGCGGCGAGCGACGTCGCGTCATGCCTGGCCCACTCTTCCCAACCCATCGCCAAGGTCATGTCGCGCGTCCCATGCAAGCGAGGTGCGAGCCTAGCCCTCGCCGAAGGCCGCATCCAGCGCCAGCACCCGCTGCGCCTGCTTGAGGTGCGGCATGTCGAGCATGCGGCCCTCGAAGCCGATCGTGCCGATGCCGGGATGGGCGGCGAAGAGATCGATGACCTTGCGCGCGAAGGCGATCTCCTCCGGCGTGGGGCGGAAGCCGGCATTGATCGGCCCGACCTGCGCGGGATGGATGGCGATCTTGCCAGTGAAGCCTTCCCGCCGCGCCGCGGCGCAGGCGGCGACCAGCGCGGGTTCGTTGCGGAAATCCTGTTCCAGCGTGTCGATCGGCTGCGCGCCGGCGGCATGCGCCGCGAGCAGGCAGGCGGAGCGCGCCATGCGGTAGGTCAGCGCGAAGGCGCCGCTGGCGTCGAGGTTGCCCTGCGCGCCGATGGCGGCCGGCAGGTCCTCCTGCCCCCAGGTGAGACCGATGAGGCGCGGCACGGGAACGGTCGCGTATTCGGCCAGGCGCAGCACGGCGGCGGGGGTTTCCGTCGCCACGGGCAGCAGCAGGGTGCTACCGGGTTCCAGCCCGTCGCGCGCCTCCAGCGCGTCCAGCCAGTGGCCGACGCGGAGGAGTTCATCGGGCCCGTTCACCTTCGGGATGACGAGACCGTCCGGCGCAGCCCGCACCACCGCGGCGGCGTCCGCCAAGCCCGTGCTGTCGAGCGGATTGATCCGCACATACAACTTCGGGCGCCGCACCGGGTGCGCGCGCAGGTAGTCGACCACCATCTCCCGCGCGAGCGGCTTGCGGTCCGGTGCCACGGAATCCTCGAGGTCGAGGATCAGCGCATCGGCGCCGCTCTCCGCGCCCTTCTGCAGCTTTCGCTCGCTGTCGCCGGGCACGAAGAGCCAGGAGCGCAGCGGCGCGCTCATGACGCCTTCTCCCCTTGGGGCTTCCCGAGCATGAGGCCGGAGCGTTTGCAATGCGCGACCAGGTCACCGTGCTGGTTGTAGGCACGGTGCAGGAACTCGACGATGCCCTGGCCCGGCCGGGACTTGCTGGGGCGGAGGCCGATCACCTCCGTCTCCACGCGGATCGTGTCGCCATGGAAGAGCGGTTTCGGGAAGCGCACCTCGTCCCAGCCGAGATTGGCGACGGTGGTGCCGAGCGTGGTGTCGCCGACCGAGATGCCGACCATCAGGCCCAGGGTGAAGGCGCTGTTGACGATGCGCGTGCCGAACTCCGTGGTCTTGCAGTATTCCTCGTCGAGGTGCAGCGCCGCCGGGTTGTGCGTGATGGCGGAGAACCAGGTGTTGTCGCTTTCCGTGATGGTCCGCCGCATCGCGTGCTTGAAGACCTGGCCGACATGGAATTCCTCGAACCAGAGGCCCGCCATCGCCGTTTCCTCCTGTGTTTCTGGGGGTTAGCCTAGCCGCATGGGACCGCCGCACAAGCGGCGCGGGGGAAACGCAAGATGACGCCGCTGACCGGCATCCGCGTGCTGGATTTCTCGAAGGTGCTGGCCGGGCCGCTCTCGGCGCAATGGCTCGGCGACCTGGGCGCGGAGGTGATCAAGATCGAGCCGCCGGGCGGCGACGACACCCGCGGCTGGCCGCCCTTCCGCGGCGGCGAGGGCGCGGTCTACCTCGCCTCCAACCGCAACAAGAAGAGCCTGGTGCTGGACCTGAAGACCGCGGCCGGGCAGGCCGCGGCACGGCGCATGGTCGAACAGGCCGATATCCTGATCGAGAGCTATGCGACGGGCGTGGCGGAGCGCCTCGGCATCGGGGCGGAGGCGATGCGGGCGCTGAACCCGCGGCTGATCTACTGCAGCATCTCGGGCTTCGGGCGCACCGGGCCGCTGGCCAAGGGGCTCGGCTACGACGTCATCCTGCAGGCCTTCAGCGGCATCATGGCGATGACCGGGGAGCGCGACGGCGGGCCGATCCGCAGCCCCTTCTCGCCGATCGACCAGTCCACCGGGCTGAACGCCTTCAGCGGCATCCTGGCCGCGCTGCTGGAACGTGGGCGCACGGGAAAGGGCTGCCGGCTGGAGGTGTCGCTGTTCGAGACCGCGGCGGCGATGCTGGGCTACAGCCTCGGGATCTACTGGGAGAAGGGGAGGCTGCCGGAGAAATGCGGGTCCGGGCACGAGTCCCTCTGCCCGTATCAGGCCTTCGACGCCAGCGACCGGCCCGTGCTGATCGGCATCGCCAGCGACAACCTGTGGCGCCGCTTCGCCGCCGGCATCGGCAGGCCGGAACTCGCGGACGACCCGCGTTTCCGCACCAATGCGGACCGGGTCGCGCATATGTCCGAAACCGTCGCGCTGATGCAGGAGATCGTCGGCACCCGCACCGCCGATGACTGGGTCGCCTATTGCGGCGAGATTGGCATCCCCTGCTCCGCGATCAACACGATGGCCGACATGCTGGCGCATCCGCACACGGCCGCGCGCGGCATCGTGGTGGAGTACGACCACCCGACGCTGGGGCCGATGAAGACGCTCGGCCAGCCCATCCAGTTCGACGGCGCGCCGCGCGTGGTGCGGGCGCCGCCGCCGCGCCTGGGCGAGCATTCGGCGCAGGTATTGGCCGCCTTCGGCTTCACCGAAGAGGAGATCGCTGCCCTGGCCCCGTGATCAGCCGTCGCTGCGCTTGCGCACGACGATATCCAGCAGCAGTAGCAGGATCGTCAGCCCGACCAGCAGGACCGCGACCGCGGCCATGGCGGGGTCGAGGTTCTCGTTGATGCCGTCCCAGATGCGCCGCGGCAGGGTGAAGACGTCGCGGGAGGCGATGAACAGCACCATCACCAGCTCATCCCAGGAATGGATGAAGGCGAAGATCGCGCCGGAGACGATGCCCGGCATGATCCGCGGCAGGATCACCCAGCGCAGCACCTGCGAAAGGGACGCGCCCATGCCGCGCGCCGCCTGTTCCAGCCGCGGATCGAAGGCGGCCAGCGACGCCGAGACGGTGATCACCACATAGGGAATGCCGGTGACGCCATGCGCGATCACCACGCCGGCGAAGCGGTCCAGCAGGTCCCACCAGCGGAAGTAGCGATAGAGGCCGATGGCATAGACGATGCTGGGCACGATCAGCGGCAGCAGCATCAGCGCCATCAGCAGCCGCGTCAGCCGGTGGTCCAGCCGCCAGGCGGCTACAGCGAAGGCCGTGCCCGTCAGCACCGCCAGGACGGTCGCGGCCAGGGCGATCTGCGCGCTCTGCCAGATCGACCCGAGCCATTCCGGGGAGGTCAGCACCGTCCCGTAATGCGCCAGCGACAGCCCGTAATGCGGCAGCGACAGGAAGCGCTGGTCGGTCATGGAGACCGGCAGCACGATCAGGATCGGCAGCACCAGGTACAGCGCCGTGCCGATGGAGAGGATGCGGGCGATCCAGCCCGGGCCATAGGCGCCGTTCATCGCGCGCCGCTCCCGAACAGGCGCCTCAGGTCGACGACGCGGGAGAAGACCGCGAGCGTCACCAGGATGGAGACCACCAGGAGCGTCGCCATCATGGTGCCGAGCCCCCAGCGGATGAGGTCCAGGATCTGCAGGCTGATCCACTCCGCCACCATCAGCGTCTTGCCGCCGCCGAGGATCGCCGGCGTGACGTAGAAGCCGAGGGAGAAGATGAAGACTAGCACGCCGGCCGCGATCAGCCCCGGCAGCGAGAGCGGCAGGAACACACGGCGGAACACGGTCAGCCGGCTGGCACCCAGCCCCCGCGCGGCCGCCAGCAGCCGCGGGTCGATCTCTCGCATCGAGGCGAGCATCGGCAGCACGGCATAGGGCACCATGAAGTGCACCATGCCGACGATGATGCCGAACTCGTTCCAGACGAGCGGCAGGGGTTCGGCGATGATGCCGGTCTCGATCAGCGTCTGGTTCACCAGGCCCTGGCGCCGCAGCAGCGTCACCCAGGCGAAGGCGCGGACGAGGACGGAGATCCACAGCGGCACCAGCACGCAGAACAGCCACCAGCGCCGTCCCCGCTCGCTGGCGAGGGTGATGGCGTAGGCCAGCGCATAGCCGAGCACCAGCGCGATCGCCGTGGTGATGACGCAGATGCGCAGCGTCGTCAGCAGCGCGCGCTGGACCGAGAGGTTAGTCAGGATGCGCTCGTAGTTGCCGATCCCCGGCTCGGGATCGGTGAAGGAGATCGCCAGCACCTGCAGGATCGGTGCGATGTAGAACACCGTTAGCAGCGCGAAGGCGGGCAGCAGCAGTACCCACCACCCGGCATCACGCCGCCACATCGTCGGGCTCCAGCAGGGTCGCGGCATCGGCGGACCAGCCGAGGCGGAGCGGCATGCCCTCCGCTGGCGCGACCGGGGCCTTCCAGGCGGGCAGGTGGACACGCAGTGCGCCGAGCGGCGTCTCGACCGTCAGCGCATGGCCGGCGCCGAGATAGGAGGCGGAGGCGACGCGCCCCTCCACCACGTTGTCGGCGGCGCCGTCGGTCAGCACGGCGATCTTCTCGGGCCGCAGGGACAGCAAGACCGGCCCCGCGGCCGGCGCCGCGTCCTGCCGCAGCAGCATCCCCCCCGCCTCCACCCCGCCCGCAGCGGCACGGCCGGCGATGAAGTTGGACTTGCCGAGGAAGTCGGCGACGAAGCGCGTGCGCGGATGTTCGTAGAGCGCCGCGGGCGCCCCGACCTGCTGCAGCCGGCCGTGATCCAGGATGGCTACGGTGTCGGAGAGCGACAGCGCCTCCTCCTGGTCATGCGTCACGTTGACGAAGGTGCGCCCGACGCGGCGGTGCAGGTCGCGCAATTCCTCCTGCAACTCGGCGCGCAGTTTCTTGTCGAGGGCGGAGAGCGGCTCGTCCAGCAGCAGCAGCGCCGGGTCGAAGACCAGCGCGCGGGCGAGCGCCACGCGCTGCTGCTGGCCGCCCGACAGCTGCTTCGGCAGGCGCTCGGCGAAGGCGGCAAGCTGCACCAGGTCCAGTGCGCCGCGCACCTTCGCATCCCGTGCCGCCTTGTCCAGGCCGCGGACGCGCAGCGGAAAGGCGACATTCTCCGCCACCGTCATGTGCGGGAACAGCGCATAGCCCTGGAAGACCATGCCGAAGTCGCGGCGTTCGGGCGGCACGTCGGTGATGTCGCGGCCGTCGAGG
>JAIYAI010000117.1 GCA_027489135.1 Acetobacteraceae bacterium | reverse complement strand
GTGACGGCTGCGATCTCGTCCTTGAAGCGGCCGGCCTTCATCGCCTCGCCTGCCTTTCGCTGGCTGGCCGCGGCGAAGGCGTCCTGCTCCTCACGCGTCAACTGGTACTTCTGCGCGACGTTCTCCGCCGTGTTGCCCATGTGGTAGCCGTGGAAGGCGTCCCACAGGCCGTCCTTCAGCATGGTGTCGACCAGCTCCAGGCTGCCCATCTTCTGGCCGGCGCGCAGGTTCTGCGCGTGCGGCGCCTGGGTCATGCTCTCCTGCCCGCCAGCGACGACGATGCTGGCATCGCCCGTCGCGATCTGCTGCGCCGCGAGCGCCACGGCACGCAGGCCCGAGCCGCAGAGCTGGTTGATGCCGAAGGCGGTGGCATGGGCCGGGATGCCGGCGTTGATGGCGGCCTGGCGGGCCGGGTTCTGGCCGGCGCCGGCGGTCAGGATCTGGCCCATGATGACCTCGTCCACCTCCTCGGCCTTCACGCCGGCGCGCGACAGCGCGGCCTGGATCGCCACGGTTCCGAGGGCATGCGCGGAGAGGGCGGCGAACGCGCCGTTGAAGCTGCCGACGGGGGTCCGTGCGGCGGAGGCGATGACGATCTCGGTCATGACTGAGGCTCTCCCAAGGGATTGTCGGGCGGACAGGTCTTGCTGCGGCGCAGGATGGACCGGCGATGGGTCGCACCACAAGCATGTGCGGAGGCGACCTGCCTTGATCCAGGTCATGGGGGGCATGCCAGGCCGCTATGGGGGCGGCAGGGCATGGATCCAGGCCGCCAGCGGTTGCCACAGCGCCGTCTCGGCGGAGGTCCCGGCGACCATGCCGATATGCCCGGCCGCGGGCCGGTGCAGCACGGCCTGCGGCAGCGCCTGGCCGAGCGCCGCGGCGGAGGCGGGGGGGACGATGCGGTCGCGGTCCGGCACGGCCAGGAAGGCAGGGCCGGTCCAGCCCGCGGGCTCCACCGGCAGGCCGGCGATGCGCCACTGGCCCCGCGCCGGGGTGTTGCGGCCGTACCAGCCACCCAGCGCCTCCCGCGCGATCGGCGCGGGCAGCGGGATGCCGTCATTCAGCCAGTCCTCCAGCGCGACGAAGCGCCGCGCCCGGGCGGAGGCGGGGTCGAGCCGGCCGAAGCCGCGGTACTTCTCGGCGATGCCGAAGGGGTCGAGGCCGGTGAAGAGCGCCTGGATGGCATCGACAGGCAGCGCGCCGGTCGCCTCCATCGCGGGTTCGAAGGCCGGCAGCCAACCGGCCAGGGCCCGGGCGCGGTCGGCCCCCTCGGCCCAGAAATCCCAGGGCGTCGCCAGCAACGCCAGCGCCCGCACCGCGACAGGGCGGCGGAGCGCGGTGGCAAGCGCCAGCAGCCCACCCATGCAGTAGCCGACCAGCACGACGGGGCCGCGGGCCGCGGCGCAGGCGGCGTCCAGCGCGCGTTCGAGCCGGCCCGCCACGATATCGGTCAGGGTGGAGGCCCGCTCCACCTCCCCGGGCCAGCCCCAGTCCAGCAGCAGCGGCCGCAGGCCGGCGCCGGCGAGCCAGCGCAGCATCGAGGCCTCGGGCAGCAGGTCCAGCACATGCGCGCGGTTGACGAGGGACGGCACCACCAGGGCCGGGATGCCGGTCTGGGGACCGCCGTAGTCCAGCAGCCGCGCCGCGCCTTCCGCCCACAGCGCCGGCGGCGCGGCACCCTCCTCGCGCACGAAAGGGTGGCGGCGATAGGCGGCGATCCCGGCGACCAAGGCGCTGTCGCGGCGGGCGAGGCTGCGCAGCAGCGCAGCCTGGAAGGCCTCAGGCGGATGGCCGCCGGCGGCGAGGGCTCGGGCGATCCGATCGGCCTCGGCGCGGCCCGCGCTCGAGCGCGGCCAGGCGCTGTTCGAGCTCGGCGAGGCGCCGGCGGAGCGCGGCTTCCGTATCGGGTCCGGCAGCCCCACTGCCGCCGCCCCCAGCGACACCTGGGCCCGGAGCGTCGCCATCGCCAGGTGCAGCGGCAGCGGGCGCGGGCCGCGTCGCCGCACCGGCGGCGCGGTCGTCCCGGGCGGTGCTTCGGGTGCTGTCATCGCGGGCCGCGGGCGGCGTCACGGCGGCCGCCACCATGCGCAGCCAGGCGGCGCCGACGGCCATCGAATGCTGGGAGAGCGCGATCCAGTCGGGGTCGGCGGCGAGGCCGGCAAGTTCGGTCTGCCATAGGGTGATCCAGTCCTCGGCCAGGCGGTCGAGCGACTCCGCGGCAGGCGCTTCCGCCGCCGGTCGTTTCCCGCTGCCCCGTCCCGGCTTGGCCATCCAGCACCTCGGGCCTCCGGACCCGTTCCCCGACGATCAGGCGAGGACCATACCGCGCCCGTCGTGGCAGGGCATCCCCGGAGGTGGATCATGGCATCGCACAGGAGCACGCCAGCCCCAGGGGGAGTTTCCGCAGCGCGGCGAAGGGGTTAGGGTAGGCGGGACGGTGGAGTGCCGCGCCATCGTCGCCCCCGCGCGGGAGCACGCGCGCAAGCCAGAATCGAGCAGCCATGTCCGAGCGGACCGCCCGCGCCACGGCCGAGACCGAGGCTTCCACCCAGACGCCGCCGGTCGTCGTCAAGAAGTATGCGAACAGGCGTCTCTACAACACGGAGTCCTCCAGCTACGTGACGCTCGAGGACCTCGCCGGCATGGTGCGCCAGGGCCGCGACTTCGTGGTCTACGACGCGAAGTCGGGCGAGGACATCACGCGCTCCGTACTGACGCAGATCATCGTCGAGGAGGAGGCGAAGGGTCGCAGCCTGCTGCCCGAGAGCTTCCTGCGGCAGCTCATCGGCTTCTACGGCGACAGCCTGCAGGCGGTGGTGCCGAAGTACCTGGAAGCCGCCATGGCCGGCTTCGCCCGCCAGCAGGAGCAGATGCGTCGCTCCGTCGAGCAGGCGATGGGCGGCTTCATCCCCTTCCAGGGGGCCTTCCCGGGCCTCGAGGAGATGGGCAAGCAGAACATGGCGATGATGGAGCGGGCGATGAGCCTCTTCGCGCCCTTCCGCGCCGGCGAGGCCCCGCCGCCCGGCGCCGCCAATGCCGCCGCGACTCACGCCATGGTGGAGGCCCTGCGGCGCGAGGTGGAGTCGCTGCGCGCCCAGCTCGCGGAAGCACGTGCGGGCAAGGGGTCCGGCAAGGCCTGACCTGGTCCTGGGCCTCGATGGCCCGCCGCATCGCAGGGGCAGTCTCACCCTGACCGGGAAGGCTTCCTCCCAGTCGGGATGAGATGGGCCGCTTCAGGATCGGGATTCCTCGAGCACGACCTTCACGCTGACCGATACTGGTCAGCGCAAAGGTGTTCTCGGACGCCAGCATCCGGGCAGGGATCGCCCGGGACGCGCGCCGCGCGATCCGTCGACGTGCCAGACCATGATCTGCGCCGCCGTCGGCGTGGGACGTCGTTCAGGGCTGGCGCTGGTCGCGGCGCTGCTGCTGGCGCTGTGCCTGTTCCTGCTGCCGCTGCATCTGCTGTTGCTGCTGTTGCTGCTGGCGCTGCGCCTGTTCCATCTGCTGGCGCTGCATCTGTTCCTGCTGGCGGCGGGCCTGCTCCATCTGCTGGCGCTGCACCTGTTCCTGCTGGCGGCGGGCCTGCTCCATTTGGTCGCGCTGCATCTGTTCCTGCTGGCGGCGGGCCCGCTCCATCTGCTCCCGCTGCGTCTGCTCCTGCTGGCGGCGCTGCTGGTCGACCTGCTGGCGCTGTATCTGCTCCTGCTGGCGGCGGGCCTGCTCCATCTGCTCGCGCTGCGTCTGCTCCTGCTGGCGACGCTGCTGGTCGACCTGCTGCCGCTGTATCTGTTCCTGCTGGCGGCGGGCCTGCTCCATCTGCTCGCGCTGCGTCTGC
>JAIYAI010000318.1 GCA_027489135.1 Acetobacteraceae bacterium | reverse complement strand
GTGAAGGTGGCCTGCCCGCTGCTCGCGCTCTGGGGCCGCAAGGGGAAGATCGAGGCCTGGTACGACGCGCTGGCGATCTGGCGGGACTACGCCACGGGCCCGGTCAGCGGCCATGCGGTGAACAGCGGCCACTACCTGGCCGAGGAGGCGCCGGACGAGGTGCTGGCGGCGCTCGACGCTTTCCTCTAGGCCAGGGCGCAACAACGACCGGGGGCCACGTCCATGATCCAGATTCCGCGCCGCGGCCTCGCCGCCCTCGCCCTGGCGACGCCGGGTCTCGCCCGCGCGCAGGCATCCTGGCCGAACCGCCCCATCACCATCATCGTGCCCAATCCACCTGGCGGCGGCAGCGACTTTGCCGCGCGGCTGTTCCAGGAACCCCTGACGCGGCTGCTGGGGGCGCAGGTCGTCATCGACAACCGCCCCGGCGCCAGCGGCAACATCGCGATCCAGCACGTCGTGCGCGCGCCGGCGGACGGCTACACCCTGCTGCTGCAGTACAGCGGCTACCACGGCGGCAATCCCGCGATGATCCGTGGCCTCGGCTGGGACCCGAACCGCGACCTCAGCCCCGTCGGCATGTGCACCGTCGCGCCGCACGGCATCTTCATCGCCCCCACCGTGCCCGCGACGACGCTGCAGGAGTTCATCGCCTGGTGCCGGTCGCGGCCGGGGCGGGAGAACTACGCCTCCTCCGGCAACGGCACGATCCAGCACATCGCCGGCGCGCTCTTCGCCCGCATGATCGGGACGGAGATGGAGCACGTGCCCTATCGCGGCGCCGCACCCGCGCTGCAGGACCTGGCTGGCGGGCGGATCGAGATGTTCATCACCACGCCCTCCTCGGCCATCGCGCTGGTGCAGGGCAACCGCATCAAGGCGCTGGCCATCGCGGGCGAGAGCCGCATCCCGGCCCTGCCCGAGGTGCCGACCACGGCGGAGGCCGGGCTGCCCGGCTTCGTCATCGATGCCTGGTTCGCGCTCTTCGCCCCCGCCGGCACGCCGGCGCCCATCGTCGCCCGCATCAACGCCGCGCTGCGCGAGGCGGCCGGCGAGGCGGGCGTGAAGCAGCGCGCGGAGCAGGGCGGGGTCCTCCTGCGCCCGCTGACCGTCCCGCAGATGGACGCGCTGGCGAAGCGCGAGGTCGAGGTGCTGGGGCGCGTCATCCGCGAGAACGGGATCACGATGGACTGACCGGGCCCGATCCGTCCCGGCGTTCAGGAGACAAGCTCATGGCAGGCATCGGACGGCGGGGCATCGCGCTGGGCGCGGCAGCGCTGGCGACCGTGGTGACGGAGGCCGCGGCGCAGGAGCGGCGGCCGCAAGGACGGGAGGCACCGCGCAACCCGCCGCGCGAGCAGCAGCGTGAACAACAGCGCGAGGAGCGGCGCGAGGCCGCGGCCGCGGCCGCGGTTTGGGCCGCAAGCTGGACGGCTTCCGCGCATGGCCCCTATCCCTCCGGCAATCCCTCCGCCCAGCCGGACCAGTCCTTCGCCTTCCCCGACGAGGCTGAGGGCGCGCGCGACCAGTCCATGCGCATGATGCTCCGCCCCGACCTCTGGGGGCGGGAGATGCGGGTGCGCTTCACCAACGCCTTCGGCACGCGGCCGCTGGTGGTGGCGGACGCGTTCCTCGGCCTGCAGGGCATGGGCGGCAACGTCGTCCCGCGCAGCAACGCGCCCGTCACCTTCGGGGGCGAACGCCGCGCCACCATCCCGCCCGGCCAGACGCTCTGGTCGGACGCGGTGGTGCTGCCCTTCGTGCGGGAGACTGCGCGCGACCACGCCATGCTCGCGGGCCGGCGCGTCGCGCTCAGCTTCCATGTGCCGGGGCCGACGGGGCCGATGACCTGGCACGCCAAGTCGCTCACCACCGGCTACGTCACCGGACCCGGCGCCGGTTCGCGCGGGGCGGAGGAAGGCGACGCGCAGTTCCCCTTCACCACCGCGTCCTGGTTCTTCGTCGACATGCTGGACGTGAAGGCGGCGCCGGGCACCAGGGTGGTCTGCTGCTTCGGCGATTCCATCACCGACGGCACCAACACCACGATGAACGGCGACGACCGCTGGCCGGACCAGCTTTCCCGCATCCTGCACGCGCGCTTCGGCGACCGCGTCGCGGTGGTGAATGCCGGCATCGGCGGCAACCGGGTTCAGAGCCCGGCGGAGTATTCGCTGGCCGCGCCGCTGCCGGGCGGCCCCTCGGCGCTCTCGCGCATGGACCGCGACGTCTTCCAGCTTTCCGGCCTTTCCACCGTGATCTGGATGGAGGGGATCAACGACCTCGGCCATCCGGACAGCAAGGCCTCGGCCGAGCAGGTGATCGCCGGGTTGAAGGAGGGCGTCGCACGGATGCGCGCGAAGGGCCTGCGCGTGGTGGGCGGCACGCTGACCACGGCACTCGGCTATAATGGCGGCCAGGGCACGCCCGAGGTGGACGAGCGGCGCCGCGCCATCAACGCCTGGATCCGCGCGGCGGGGAATTTCGACGCCGTCGCCGATTTCGACCTGGCGACGCGAGACCCTTCGACCGGGCAGTTGATGCCGGCCTTCGTGCCGAACAGCACGGTGGGCGGCCCCGGCGACAAGCTGCACCCCAATCGCGTCGGGCTGATGGCGATGGCGGCCGCCGTGCCGGTCGGCGCGCTGGGGCTGGAGGCCGCGCCGCCGCGGCGGGAGCGCCCGCCGCAGCCGCGACCGGAGCAACGGGCGGCCCGCCCGCCGCAACAGCGGCAGGAGCGCCGACAGGACCGGCAGCAGCAGCGGTAGCGATGTGCGCCGCTTCCACGCAATCCCCTGATGTGTCGATGATCACCCTTCGTGGTCACGGGAGGTAGCGATGATCACCCTTTGCGATTGCCGGAGGTAGCGATGATCACCCTTTGCGATCGCCGGAGGTAGCGATGGCAACGCTCGGCGAACACCTGCGGACCATGGCGCGCTACAACCGCTGGGCCGACCGCAGGCTCTACGCGGAGGCGGAGCAGCTGCCCGAGGTGCGGCTGCGCCAGGACGCCGGCGCCTTCTTCGGCAGCCTGCTCGGTACGCTGAACCACCTGGTGGTGACGAACCGCATCTGGATGACGCGGCTCGACGGGCAGGGCGAAGCGCCGACGCGGCTGGATGCGATCCTGTTCGAGGCCCTCGCGCCGCTGCGGGCGGCGGCGGCGGCCGAGGACGAGCGGATCATCGACTTCGTCGACGGCCTGTCGGAGGAGGACCTGGGCGCCGACTTCGCCTATGCCACCACCAGCGGGGCGCAGCAGCGTCAGCCGCGCTGGCAGGCGCTGGTGCACCTGTTCAACCACCAGACCCATCATCGCGGCCAGGCGCATGCGATCCTGACGCGGCTGGGGGTGCCGGAGCCGGCCTCGCTCGACCTGCTGGCGATGCAGCGCGCGATGGCGCGGGGCGAGGCGGTGTAGCGCCTCCCCTCTCCCGCCGGCGGGAGAGGGGTCGGGGGTGAGGGTGGCGTCAACGCGGTGGCACCGGCCCCCCCTACCCTTCCTCCCCCCGGCGGGGCAGGGCCTACACGCGCTTCCAGAAGAAGACCGTGTCGCAGTAGGTCGTGCGGTCCTCGTTCAGCGCCCAGCCCGGGATGCGGCCGCCTTCCGTCCATCCCAGCGACCGATAGAGCGGCTCGGCGAAGTCGTCGGCGCGGGTATCCAGCGTCAGCAGGCTGCGCCCGGCAGCGCGCGCCGCCGCTTCCGCCGCCGCCATCAGGGCCCGCGCCAGGCCGCGGCGCCGCGCCTCGGGGTGGACCAGCAGCTTGGCGATCTCCGCCCGGTGCGGCTGGTTCGGCGGCGTGCCGCAATCGACCTGCACCGTGCCCATCAGCGCGCCATCGACCCAGCCGGCCAGCAGCAGCCGCGTGCCCGCCGCGACGTCGCGCGCCACCTTCGCGTAGAAGGCGCGCGCATCGGCATCCGGCATCGGCGGCAGGAAGGAGACGCTGGCCCCGGCATCGACGCAGGCGACGAGGATCGCGGCCAGCCGCCGTTCCGCGCTCGCGGCGCCTGCGGCGTCCAGCACCTCCACCACCACGCCCGCGGCTGGCTTCGCGTAGCGGAACTCCAGCGAGTGGGAGAGGTCGTCCAACACCCGGATCGCGCCGGCCCGGACATAGGACTGCTTCTCGTAGAAGGCATGCGCGCGGTGGAAGCGCGTGTCGGACCACAGGATCAGCCGCGTCGCCCCGAGGGCCCGCGCATGCGCCTCCGCCGTGCCGAGCAACGCCTGGCCGAGCCCCGCGCCGCGCTCCCCCGCGTCGAGGTACATGCGGCAGATCTCCCAGGCGCCGTCGCCGATCGGGCGCGTGGCGACCATGCCGACGACGCGACCGTCGCGCTCCGCGGTCCAGAGCGCGCCCTGCTGGCGGGCGTAGTAGGACGCGAGCGCGCGGAGTTCCGGCAGTTCCCCATCCACGTCCAGGATGCAGCCGGGATATTCCGCCCAGCAGGCGCCGATGAGGGCGATGAAGCCCTCGGCGTCGGAATCCCGGCCCGGACGGATCATGTCAGTTCGCGACAGAATTCCTGGATCCGCGTGCAGGCCTCGACCAGGCTCTCGGTATCCGTGGCGTAGGAGATGCGCATGTGCGGCGACATGCCGTAGGCCGCGCCCTGCACCGCGGCGACGCGCTTCTCCTCGAGCAGCGCCATCACGAAATCCGTGTCGCTGTCGATCCGCTTGCCGCCCTTCGTCGTCTTGCCGAGGCAGCCCGCCAGGTTCGGGAAGACGTAGAAGGCACCCTCCGGCTTGTGGCAGGTGATTCCCGGGGCGGCGTTCAGCATCTCCACCACCATGTCGCGGCGGGCGCGGTAGGTGTCCTGGCGTTCCTTCACCAGGTCCTGCGGCCCGTCCAAAGCGGCGGCGGCGGCGGCCTGGCCGACGGTGGAGACGCCCGCGGTCGCCTGGCCCTGCATGTTGAACATGCCCTTGATCAGGGAGGCGGGGCCGCCGGCGAAGCCGATGCGCCAGCCGGTCATGGAATAGGTCTTGGAGACGCCGTTGACCGTCAGCGTCCGGTCCTTCAGCCGCGGTTCCACCGCCGCGATGGTGTGGAATTCGAAGCCGTCATAGATCAGGTGCTCGTACATGTCGTCGGTCATCACCCAGACATGCGGGTGCTTCATCAGCACCGCGGCGATGGCGGCGATTTCCTCCCGCGACGGCACGGCGCCCGTGGGGTTCGACGGGAAGTTCAGCAGCACCCACTTGGTCTTGGGCGTGATCGCGGCGTCGATATCCTCGGGCCGCGGCTTGAAGCCGTTGTTCTGCGGGCTGGGCACGGCCACGGGCACGCCGCCCGCGACCTTCGCCATGTCGGCGTAGCTGATCCAGTGCGGCGTCGGGATCACCACCTCGTCGCCCGGATCGACCGTCGCCATGAAGGCGTTGAAGATGATCTGCTTGCCGCCATTGCCGACGATGATCTCGTCCATCGAGTAGTCCAGCGCGTTGTCGCGCCGGAACTTCCGCTGGATCGCCTGCTTCAGCGCGACGGTGCCGCCCTGCGGCGGATACTTGGTGTCGCCGCTGAGCGCCGCCTTGTAGGCGGCCTCGATCGCATGGCGCGGCGTCAGGCTGTCCGGCTCGCCATTGGACAGGCTGATCACCTTGACGCCCTGCGCGCGCAGGTCCCGCGCCCGCGCCGTCATGGCGGCGGAGGCGGAGACCTTCACATCGGCGAGGCGCTGGGCGAGGGCGGGCATGGGCGGCAGACTCACCGTTGATCGAGGACGTAGCTGTTGGCGACCGGGGACTTGCCCTTCGGCCAGGCAAGCCGCCCCGGCACCGCCTGCCGGGTGAAGGTGACGGTGCTGCGCTTCGGCAGGTTGG
>JAIYAI010000100.1 GCA_027489135.1 Acetobacteraceae bacterium | reverse complement strand
GGCAGCTGGTGCAGGTATCGGGCGCGCCGACCTGGGCGACGACCTCCGGCCGCGGCACCCGGAAGCCGTGGTCGCGCCGCGTGTCGATGCCCATGTAGGTCACCGCCGGCATGTGGCAGGACGCGCATTGCGCCCCCGGCGTGCCCGGCGCGTGGTGGTGATGTGCCGCCGTGTCGAAGCGCGCGGGCTGGTGGCACTGGGCGCAGACTGCATTGCCCTCGGCCCGCAGCGTGCCGCGATGCGGGTCGTGGCAGTCGGAGCAGGTGACGCCGGCGCGCTGCATGCGGGACCGAACGAAGCTGCCCCATTCGAAGACCTCGCCCTGCATCTGCCCATCGGCGTGGTAGAGGCCGCGGTCGAGCAGGACCGGCGCATGGGTGTCCAGGAAACGACCGCCGGGCGCCGGGTCGCGGGCGATGGGCCGGGCCCGGGCATGGCAGGGGGCGCAGATCTCGACCTCCGTGCCCGGGCGCGGCGGGCCCTGCCAGGCGGCGATGCCGCGCGGATCGGGCTCGGGGAAGCGCCAGCCGCCGCCGCTGTCGCGCAGCGAGACCTCAAGCCCCCGGCCCGGCACGTCCCGTGGCGCGCCGCCGCGTGCCCAGGCTACATGTGCGGCGCCGCGGCCGTGGCAGGATTCGCAGCCCACGCCCATCTCGACCCAGCGGGTGTCGCCGTCCCGGACCAGGCCCGTGGTGTGGCAGGTCGCGCACATGAAATCCCAGTTCTGGTCGCGTCCGCTCCAGTGCAGCGGGTCGCCGGGGCGGAGGGGCTCGTCCGGCAGCAGGTGGTACCAGCGCTGGCCGCCCTCCGCCCTGGGCCGGCTGTCCCAGGCCCAGGGCAGCATCTGCCGCCGGCCATCGGGCATGGCCACGATGTATTGCTGCAGCGGATCGACGCCGAGCGTCTCCGCGACCGGCAGCGCCCGGTCCTCCATGCGGATGGTGAAGCGTCCCTCGGCATCCCGGGTGAAGCGTGGGTCGGCGCCGGAGAAATCACCCAGCACCGTCGCCGGCGTCGCCGCCTGCATGGCGCGGGCATGGTCGCTGCCGCGCCAGGCCGCGGCTTCGGCGGCGTGGCATTCGGCGCAGGTGGCGCTGCCGGCGAAGCCGGGGCGCGGTGCCTGGCGGGCCGCGGGCAGGCGCGGATCGGCCAGCCAGGCCGCGAGCAGCACCGGCAGGGCGACGGAGAGCAGCAGCCAGGTCGCGGCGGCGAGGCGATGGGGCATCCGGCGGTCATGATCCGCCGACCGCACCGACCGGGGAAGGGCCGAACGCGGCGCGTGCTGAAACCGGACTGAAACACTTGGGGCCCCGACGCGACATCCGGCGGAAACACGCGGGCCGCAGCATCCCCCCATCAGATCCGGCGGGGAGACCACCGATGCACCATGACGAAACCAGCAGGCCACTGACGCTCGGCGAGGGCCGGATCAGCGCCTATCTCTCGATCGGCCTCGGCGCGCTGGCGATCCTCGCCGTGCTCTGCTTCCGCTTCCCGGACTGGCTGACCACGCCCGACCTCCGCGCCGCCTACGATCTGGCCGTGCTGCGGGTGCTGCTGGCGCTGGGCATGGGGGCGGCGGTGTTCTTCGGGCTGCTGACCTTCGCGCTCGGCCGCTGCCGCCGGCTCGGGTCGCTCGGCCTCGGGCTGACCGCGGTGGCGCTGGCGCTCGGCGGCGCGGGGGTGGAGGTCGGGCCGCGCGCCGATGCGCCGGTCTTCCTTGGCCTCGACTGGATGGTGCTGGACCTGCTGGCTTCGGCCCTGGCCCTGGGGGCGATCGAGAAACTGGCGCCGCGACGGGCGGACCAGCCCATCCTGCGGCCCGACTTCTGGCATGATGCGCGGTACTTCGCCTTCAACCACCTCGGCATCGGGCTGTCGCTGTTCATCGGCGCGGCGCTGGTGCCGGGCCTCTTCTCCTGGACCATCAACGAGGGCGTGCAGGGGTGGTTCCGCGGCCTGCCGGGGGTGGTGCAGTTCCTGATCATCCTGGTCATGGCCGATGTGATGGAATACGCGCTGCACCGCGCGATGCACGAGATCCCGGCGCTCTGGCGCATCCATGCCGTGCACCACAGCGTCGAGCACATGGATTGGCTGGCGGGTTCGCGCCTGCACCTGGCGGAGCCGCTGGCGACCCGCGCCCTGGTGCTGCTGCCCGGCTTCGTGCTGGGGGCGGAGGGCGCGCCACTGCTCGCCTACATCACCTTCGCCGCGACCCAGGCGGGGCTGAACCACGCCAATCTCGGCCTGAAGCTGGGTTGGGTGGAGAAGCTCCTGGTCACGCCGCGCTTCCACCACTGGCACCACGCCAGCGACAGCGTGGCAGTCGACACCAACTACGCCGCGCACCTGCCGCTGATCGACTGGGTGTTCCGCACGCACCACATGCCGAAGGACGGAAGCTGGCCGGCGGCCTATGGCGTGATCGGGAAGAAGCTGCCCAAGGGGATCGTCCGGCAGTTCCTCTATCCCTTCGTGCCGCGCTGGTGGCCGAAGAAGGCGTAGGGTGCCGCACAAAGAAAAAGCCGGCCCCGATCACTCGGGCGCCGGCGATTTCTCTGGTGGAGCCAATCGGAATCGAACCGACGACCTCTTGAATGCCATTCAAGCGCTCTCCCAACTGAGCTATGGCCCCCCGGAGAGGGGGCTGCGTATAACCCCCGCCCCTTGGGGCCGCAAGGGCTGCGGGGCAGGTTTCCGGCCTTCGCGTCGCGCCTTCGTGCGGGTGCCCGTCGCCGCATGTCGCCACGTCCGCCGGATGCCCGCCGTCACATGTGGCCCCTTCCTCCCGGGCCCCGTCGCCACTAGGTTCCGCCCCGATTTTGCTGCGCCGCGACCTTGCGCCGGTCGCCTGAGGAGGAGCCCCGCCCGATGGGAAAGGTCTATCCGGACGCCAAGGCCGCGCTTGCCGGCGTGCTGCGCGACGGCATGACGATCATGTCAGGCGGCTTCGGCCTGAGCGGCATTCCCTCCGTGCTGATCGAGGCGATCCGCGACAGCGGCGTGAAGAACCTGACCATCGTCTCGAACAATGCCGGCATCGATGATGCGGGTCTCGGCCTGCTGCTGCAGACGCGGCAGGTGAAGAAGATGATCAGCAGCTATGTCGGCGAGAACAAGACCTTCGCCGAGCAGTTCCTCGCTGGGGAGCTCGAGATCGAGTTCAACCCGCAGGGCACCTTGGCCGAGCGCATCCGCGCCGGCGGCGCCGGCATCCCCGCCTTCTTCACCAAGACCGGCGTCGGCACGGCGGTGGCCGAGGGCAAGGAGACGCGGGAGTTCGACGGCGAGACCTACGTGATGGAACGCGGCCTCTTCGCCGATCTGTCCATCGTGCATGCCTGGATGGGCGACACCGAGGGCAACCTCGTCTATCGGAAGACCGCGCGGAACTTCAATC
>JAIYAI010000467.1 GCA_027489135.1 Acetobacteraceae bacterium | reverse complement strand
TGCGGAACCTAGGTTTTCCCGAGGCAGCGGAACGAACATCCCGGCCTGGGCACCGGGAAGGCGCTACGGTGCGGCCCGCGCATGGTCGGCGCTGAGTCGCTATCGCGGCGGCGCGACCTTGTCGCGGACCGCGGAGGCGTCATCCACCGTTTCATCCACAGGCTCGGCCTGATGCATGAGACGGTCCGATTCTGTCTCGATCAGATCGGCGAGGCGCGCGAGCAACTCGGGCCGTGGCAGGCCAGGTGGCAGAGCCGGAAGGATCGAGAGGGTGATGGTCCCCGGACGCTTGCGGAAGGCCCGCCGTCCCCACAGCAGGCCGCTGTCGATGGCGGCAGGAATGACCGGCAGGCGGGTCGCAGCGGCCAGCGCGGCGATACCGGGCTGGTAGGGCACGCGGTCGCCCGGGGCAACCCGTGTGCCTTCCGGGAAAATGACGATCTGCCGGCCCGCCGCCGCGGCTTCCTGGCCGGCGCGGAGCAGGTGGCGCATCGCGCTGGCGCCCGCGGCACGATCCACGGCGATCATCCCGGCATGCCGCGCGAGCAGCCCATACACCGGGATGCGCAGCAACTCCTGTTTCAGCACATAGGCGGGCGCCGGGAGCAGCCCGAGCCAGATGATGGTGTCGAACGCCGATTGGTGTTTCGCGGCGATCAGGGCGGGCATGCCAGGCGCCGGCAAATTCTGTTCGCCCACCACGCGGAACCGGATGCCGCAGATGGTGCGCAGCAGCCAGACCACGCTCCATGCCCAGAACCGCATAACCTGCAGCACGGCGCCGCGCGGCATCAGCAGGGTCGGCAGCGCGAGCACGGCGATCAACGCGGTCACGCCGAAAAAGCACAGGTTGAAGATCGCGGACCTGGTCCAGGCCAGCACGCCGTTCTCTGCGCGCGACGTCATGTCGAATTTCCAGCAGTACGGCCGAAGCCAAGCCATGCCCCGATCAGCTTGGCGTACTCCCCGACCAGGAGGGACCAGGTGCGGGTCCGGCCCGCAGCATCGCCCTGGCGCAGGCCGACCGGTTGCACCGGGTGCGGGATCAGGTCCACGCCAGAGGGCAGAAGCCGACGGATCTCGAGCCTCGCCCGAGGCATATGGTATCCTGCGGTAACGAGGCGGATCGAGCGGATGCCTTCCGCCCGGGCCCATGCGGCTGTCTCGACGGCGTTGCCGTGGGTGGTGCGCGCGCTGTGGCCGAGCGTGACCCTGGCCAGCAGCGGTGCCAGCGGCTGGCCCGCACTCGCTGCGAGATCGGCAAGCGTGACGTCGGGGTGGGCACCCGAGACCAGCAGGCGCCCGGCATGGTCGCTGACGAGCAGTGCCAGTCCGGTGCGGACGCGCTCGCTCCCACCGGTGAGCACGACGATGCCGTCGGTATGGCGGAATGGCTCGGCCGGCGTCGCCGCAGCCGTGTCCAGGTACCAGACGAAGCCCAGCAGCAGCACGATGGGCGGTAGTGGGAGCAGCAGCGCAAAGGCTGGCGGCAGGCGCCGCGCTCGGCCATGCCTGCCTGCTGTCGACGCCGCCGCGCTCGCCGCATCCGTTCGGAACTCTGCTGACACGGCTGGGCGTCGCATTCGGCGATTCTAGGGCAAAGCCGGCCGCGCGTGAATCCTGTCCGGCGCGCGTCAGGGCAGACGCCGCAGCCAGAGCCGCACCGTCCACTGCGCGGTCACCCACCCCAGCACCGATGCCAGCGGCGGGATGGCCAGCAGCCCGGGCCAGGGCAGGCTGCCAAGTGGTCCCCAAGGCGCCGCCCCCGCACCCGCGCCCTGCAGCGGCGCGGCGAGGTCGGCGAGCAGCACCAGCGCGGGCAGCGCGGCCAGCGTACCACCCACGCCACCCAGCCCGGTCAGCAGGGCCGCCCGGCTCGCGAAGCGGCCCGCAATGTCGCCATCCGTGGCACCCAGGTCGTGCAGCACCCCGATCGCGTCGCGCCGCGCCGCGATGCCCGCGCGAACCGCGACGGCGACCACCGCTGCCGCCAAGCCAGCGACGAGGGCCAGCGTCGCAACGGCCAGCGCCTGGAGGCTGCGGGCGAGTGCCACCAGGCGCGCGACCCAGACGCCATGCGTTTCCACCGCCGCACCGGGGACGGCGGCGGCCAGCTTGGCCGCGATGGCCTCGGGCGCGAGGGAAAGGTCACGCAGACGAACTTCCAGCACCACCGGAAGCGGCAGGGCGGGTGCCGCCTCGCCAAGCCATGGCTGCAGCAGCGCTCCGAGCCGTGCCCGGTCCATAGCCCGCGCCTCCGCGACCTCGGGCAGGGCGCGCAGCGCGGCAAGCGAGGCTTCGATGCGCACCGCTGGCGACGCGACGGGCAGCTGGAGGGTGACCGCGGCGGCAGCGCCGTCCTGCCACCGCGCTGCCAGGCCCGCCGCGCCCTGCGCGCCAGCGAGGGTCAGCGCGGCGAGCAGCGCCATCGCGCCGACCAGCACCGGCAGAAGCCGGTCTGCCATGACGCGGCGGAGGCCCAGGGGATCCCGCCCGCGGGCCCGGCGCAGCGGGGCGCGCATGACCGGGTCACTCATGCGCCACCAGGCGGCCAGCCTGCAGCCGCAGCGCCGGGGCGGGGAAGGCGTCCAGCAGTGCTTTCGCATGGGTGGCGACGACGACCGTGGTGCCGAGACGGTGCAACTCGCTCAGCAGGGCCATCACGCGCTCGGCCTGGTCCGGATCGAGGTTGCCCGTGGGTTCGTCCGCGACGAGCAGCGCGGGCCGGATCACCACCGCGCGGGCGATCGCCACGCGTTGCTGCTCGCCGCCCGAGAGGGTGGGTGGCCGTGCCTCCCCCCGCTGGCCAAGACCGACCCAACGCAGGATCTCGGTCACATCCGCGTGGACCTGCTGTTCCGGACGGCCGGCGATGCGCAGTGGAAGGGCGACATTCTCGAAAGCGGAGAGATGCGGCAGCAGGCGGAATTCCTGATGCACGACGCCGATGCGCCGCCGCAGGCGCTGCAGCCCGGTGCGCCGCAGGCGCGAGACGCGCTGGCCGAGCAACTCGACCTCCCCACGCGTCGGCCGCAGGGCCAGGTGCATGAGGCGTAGCAGGGAGGTCTTGCCGGCGCCCGAGGGGCCGAGCAGCCAGTGGAAGCTGCCCTCCGCCAGCGTGAAGCTGATGCCGCGCAGCGCATCTGGCCCGGTTTCCGCCGCTTCGGGAAGCGGGTAGCGCAGGACGACACCCTCGAATCGCACCATGGCCGCCGACAATGCGTCGTTGCCGCCGGCACGGGAAGGGCTGCGATGGCACCGACGCCGAGGCACCGGCCGGCGCCGCGCCCGGGTGCTTGCTCCCCGGGCGCGCTGTCCGCAAAGTGGCGACCCCATGCGCGTAACCTGCCCTGCCTGCGCCGCGACCTACGACGTGCCCGATGCGCGCATCGGCACGGGACGCCGGTTGCGTTGCGCGCGGTGCCAGCACGACTGGTTCGTGACCCTGCCGGCCCCAGTGGAGCGCCCGCCTGCGGAATCCGCCTTCGCTCGGGCCGTCGAGCAGGCGGGGGCGCGACCAGCGACACCGGACGAACCCCGGCCCGCCCCGCCGCCGGCCGCGCCGGCTGCCGCTTTGGATCCGCAGCCCCCGCCCGGCGCCGCAGCTGCCGGTCCCGGCGGCAGCGGCCTCCCGGCAGCCGCGGATCGTCCGGACATGCCGGGCGCCCAGCCGCCGCGCGCCGCCGGTGGGTACGACGGCGCCGATCCGGCCGCTGCCGGCGGGCGCAACGGCGCCCATCCGGCCGCCGCTGGCGGGCGCAACGGCGCCCATCCGGCCGCCGCTGGCGGGCGCGACGGCGCTCAG